>JBFGTT010000333.1:0-4856 GCA_041565995.1 Rhodothermales bacterium | reverse complement strand
TTGAGGCAGGTGGCTGACGGCGGCGGCGATGCGGTCGTGCCGGGCGGCGTCGAGCACCAAGAGCCGCGCGCCCGTGGCCTCGACGAGGTCCACGAAGGCAGCGTGGCGCCCGGCCAGCGTTTCGGCGGACAGGCCTTCGGGGGGGCAGAGCACGTACGTGGCGTTCTCGAACAGGAACGCGTCGGCGTGGGCGACGCCGCTTTTCTCCGACCCGGCCATCGGGTGCCCGCCCACGAACGGGGTGGCCGCCGGCAGCACGCGGGCGGCCTGCGCCATCACCGGCGTCTTTACCGAGCCGACGTCGGTCACCAGCGTGCCCGGCCTCAGGTGCGGCGCGACGGCTTCGAGCAGGCGCATCATGGGCGCCAGCGGTACGGCGAGCACCACCAGGTCGGCCTCGCGCACGGCCTCCTCCGGCGTGGCGGCCCGCTCGTCGACGATGCCGCGCCGGACCGCCTCGGCGAGCACCGCCGGCGCGTCGTAGCCCACGAGCGTCAGGCCCGCGCGGTTCTTCTTCCAGGCCAGCCCCAGCGACCCGCCGAGGAGACCCACCCCGAGAATGGCGATGCGTTGGATCATCTGGTTTTTCGTGCCTGGTTCTTTGTACTTTGTCCCTGGTTATAAGGCGTTCCTGGAAGGAACGAAGTACGAAGCACAAAGAACGGAGTACAACCTCTTTTTCGCCAGATAATATACAACCATGCTGTTTCCCATCGGCGACGACGACCGCAAGCTCTCCGGCCCGGCCCTGGTGACGTGGGGTGTCATCGTGGCCAACGTGGTCGTCTTTTTCATCTTGCAGGAGGCGGGGCTGAACGAGGCGTTCACCTACGGCTGGAGCGTCGTCCCGCGCGAGATCACCGAGGGCATCGACCTGGTCCGGCCCGAACTCGTCGTCGTCGAGGGGCAGCGCGTCGAGATTCCGCAGGCGCCCGGCCCGCCCGTGCTCTACCTGACCCTCTTCAGCGCAATGTTCATGCACGCGGGCTACATGCACCTCTTCGGCAACCTGCTCTACCTGTGGATCTTCGGCGACAATGTCGAGCACCGCTTCGGGCACGGGGCGTTTCTTAGCCTCTACCTGGTCAGCGGCCTGGTCGCGGCGCTGGCGCAGGTCGCGCTCGACCCCTCCGGGGTGGTGCCCACGCTGGGCGCGTCGGGGGCCATCTCCGGCGTGCTGGGGGCGTACCTGGTGCTCTTTCCACGCAACCGCGTGCACGCGCTGTTCTTCATCTTCGTTGTCTCGGTGCCGGCGGTCGTGGCCATCGGGCTGTGGATCGTCTTTCAGTTCGTCTACGGGCTGGGTTCGTTCGCGGGCGGGGCGGTGGGCGGGGTGGCCTACGGCGCGCACATCGGGGGTTTCTTCGCGGGTGTTTTCCTGGCGATCATCCTGCGCGTGTTCATCCGGGAGAAGCAGCAGCACGTCTTCATGCGCGTGCCCGACCCCGCCGCGCGCAGGTTCAGCCGGTGGTAGCGCACCGGGGATAGGGCAGGCCGAAGTGCCTGGCGGGAGCGGGCGAGACGCCGGATCTAACGGGGCCGCCCGGCATTCATACCTCTGTTCGCAGCGTATGCGCGACGCGTTGGTTACGGCACCTCCCTTCGTCTGCCGCGCCCATGAAGCTCCTGCGTCTCGTCATAGCGGACCGGCATCCGGTCGTCCGGCTCGGCCTCCGGAACCTGCTGCAGCGGATCCCTGGCGTGGCGTCCGTCGGCGAGGCGCAAAGCGACGTTGAAGCGCTGGACCTGGTGCGGCGGCACGGGCCGGACGTGTTGCTGCTGGGCATGAACCTGCCCGCCGAGCGGAGCATCGAGATGGCCCGGCAGCGTCTTCGTCAGCAACTTGCTGGGATCGTCGAACACGACGTGCGCGGGCTTCTCGGCGGCCATCGCCCAGGCCGGCGAGCACCCCGATGCGCAGGCGGTGTCGTGGTCGGCGTCGGTGCATGGCGAGGGGGCTGCCCATCAGGCGGCAGCGACCGGCCTGGCCGCCGGCAACGGGTCGCCGCTCGAAGCATTGCTCTTCGCAGGCAAGGACCTGGCCGCCGTGCAACGCTACGCCGAGGCCAGTGCGCTCTTCGGGCAGATCATCGAGCAGGATGCCTCGTCTGCCGAGGCGCACGCGGCCTTACTGGAACTGGGCATCGTGCTCAAGGAAGCCGACGAACCTGCGGCATGGAGTCTGGTCGGGCGTCTGGCCGGCCAGGAAGGCGTCCTGCGGGCGACGGCCCTGGGGCTTGCGGCGCGAGGCGCGGGCAGGCCGGGACGAGGCGGCCCTGGCGAGGCTGGACGACCTCGTTCGGGATTATCCGAACACGTCGGCGGCGTTCTACGCGCGGCTCAACACGTTCTACCTGCATCTCCGTTTTGATCGCCGCACGGCGGCAGCCGCCGTTCTCAGCCAGGTGCGTGCGCGGAGTCCGGAGGAGGCGTTCACGCTGGCGACGGCGCAGGAACTGCGGGCGCTGGAGACAGGCGCGGGCACGGCGTCGAAGCAGCAGGGCGACTCCGATCAGCCCGTTGCGCAGCAGGGCCTAACCCAGGCAGGAGAGGCGGGTGCGTTGCAGGCCGAGGCGTACCCCAATCCGTTCAACCCGACGGCGACGATCCGCTACGGGCTGCCGGCGGCGGGCCGGGTGCGGCTGGCGATCTACGACGTGCTGGGCCGGTGGGTGGCGTTGCTGGTGGACGGGGCGCACCCGGCGGGTCGGCACGAGGTTCGGTTCGAGGCAGCGGGCCTGCCCGGCGGCGTGTATCTGTACCGGCTGGAAGCAGCGGGTCAGATGAAGACGGGGCGGATGCTGCTGGTCAAATAGAAGCAGGAAAAATTCCACGACGCGCAACGGAGGAACGCCGCTGAAGCGGCGACTACGAGCCGCAAAAAGCCCCGCCCTCCTGAGACGGACGGCGGGGCTTTTCCCTTCAACAGGTGTTGATGCTTGCGCCGGTCGGCGTCATTCAGCGGCGCCCTCTTCGGCGGCTTCTTCGGGCGACTCCTCGCCGGAGGCTTCGGCCTTCGGCTCGACCTTCTTCGGCTCGGCTTTCTCGGCCTTCTTGGCCTTGGCCTTCGTCTTCTTTACCGTGCCTTTCTTGATCTCGAAGAGCAACTCGCCCGGCTTCTCCGCCTCGTCGTGCTTGATCGTGATCAGGTCGCCGTCGCTCAGGTCGTTGCCCAGGATGGCCTCGGCCATCGGATCCTCGACGTACTTCTGGATGGCGCGGCGCAGCGGGCGGGCGCCGAACTTGGCGTCGTAGCCCTTCTCGACCAGAAAATCCTTGGCCGACTTCGAGAGGTCCACCTCCAGGCCGATGCTGCCGGCCCGCGTGAGCAGTTCGGAGGCCATCAGGTCGATGATCTCGAAGATGTGGTGTTTCTCGAGCGGGTGGAAGACGATCACGTCGTCGACGCGGTTGAGGAATTCGGGGTTGAAGACGCGCTTGAGGGCGTCCTCGACCGTGTTCTTCATCGTCTGGTAATTGTAGACCTCCTCGGTCTGCGCGAAGCCGATGCCCTTGCCGAGGTTCTTGATGTCCCGCGCGCCGATGTTGCTCGTCATGATGATGATGGTGTTGCGAAAGTCGACGCGGCGGCCCAGGCCGTCGGTCAGGATGCCGTCGTCGAGCACCTGGAGCAGGATGTTGAACACGTCCGGGTGCGCTTTTTCGATCTCGTCGAGCAGGACGACCGAGTAGGGTTTGCGGCGGACCTTTTCGGTCAGTTGCCCGCCTTCTTCGTAGCCGACGTAGCCCGGCGGGGCGCCCACGAGGCGGCTGACGGAGAACTTCTCCATGTACTCGCTCATGTCGATGCGGATGAGCGCGTCCTGGCTGTCGAAGAGGTACTCGGTGAGCACCTTGGCCAGTTCGGTCTTGCCCACGCCGGTGGGGCCGAGGAAGATGAACGAGCCGATGGGCCGCTTGGGATCTTTGAGGCCGGCGCGGGTGCGGCGGATGGCCTTCGAGAGCTTCTGGATGGGTTCGTCCTGCCCCACGACGCGCCCCGTGAGGGCCTTCTCCATCTCGAGCAGCTTGCGGCTCTCGGGCTCCGAGATCTTATCGACCGGGATGCCGGTGATCATGGCCACGACCTGCGAGATGTCCTGCGACGAGACGTCGTGCACCTCGTTTTCGGCTTTCATCTCCCAGGAGCGCTTGGCTTCTTCGAGGGCTTCCTGGAGCTTCTTCTCGCGGTCGCGCAGCCGGGCGGCCTCTTCGAAGCGCTGGCTCTTGACCACCTGGTTCTTCTCCTCGCGCGTCTGCTCGATCTGTTCTTCGAGGTCGAGGATTTCCGGGGGCACGCGGATGTTGTTGAGGTGGACGCGGGCGCCGGCCTCGTCGAGCACGTCGATGGCCTTGTCGGGCAGGAAGCGGTCGGTGATGTAGCGTTCGGAGAGGCTCACGGCCAGCTCGACGGCCTCGTCCGAGTAGAGCACGTTGTGGTGTTCCTCGTAGCGGTCTTTGATCTTCTTTAAGATCTCGATGGTCTCTTCGGGCGAGGAGGGATCGACCATGATCTTCTGAAAGCGGCGGTCGAGGGCGCCGTCTTTCTCGATGTACTGCCGGTATTCGTCGAGCGTGGTGGCGCCGATGCACTGGATCTCGCCGCGCGCCAGGGCCGGTTTGAACATGTTCGAGGCGTCGAGCGAGCCGCTGGCGCCGCCGGCGCCGACGATCGTGTGCAGCTCGTCGATGAAGAGGACGTAGCGCCCCTCGGACTCGGTGATCTCCTTGAGCACCGCCTTCATGCGCTCCTCGAACTGGCCCCGGTACTTGGTGCCGGCCACGAGGGCGGCCAGGTCGAGCGTGACGATGCGTTTGTCGTAGAGCACGCGCGAGACCTTGCGCTGCACGATGCG
>JBFGTT010000332.1:0-4867 GCA_041565995.1 Rhodothermales bacterium | reverse complement strand
GTGCCGCGCCGCCGCTTCGAGTTGTAGTGGATGGCCTGGGCAATCAACTCTTTGCCGGTGCCGCTCTCGCCCATGATGGCCACGGGCAGGTCGCCGCGCAGGGTTTTCTGGATCAGGCGGAAGACCTTCGCCATGCCGGCACTCTCGCCGAGGATGTGTTCGAGGCCCTGCCGGGCGGGCAGTTGGGCGCGCAGGGCGGCCACCTCGTTGGCCAGGCGCGCCCGTTCGTCGATGTGATCGGCAATCGAGCGCACCTTGATGGTGTCGTCGTGGCCCTTGGTGATGTAATCGTAGGCGCCCAGGTGCATCGCTTCAAGGGCCACGTTGACGTCCACCTGCGCCGAGACCATCACGACGGGCAGTTCGGGCTGGCGCTGCTTGATCTGGCGCAGCGTTTCGATGCCGCTCTGGCCCGGCAGGCCGATGTCGAGGAAGACCAGGTCGGGCGGCGCGTCGAGGGCGGCCAGGGCGTCTTCGCCCGTCGAGAAGATGTGCACGTTGGGATTCGCCTGCCGGCGAAGCTGGTAGTGCAGCAGGTCCGCGTAGTCCGGATCGTCTTCTACAATAAATATGTGCAGGGGCATGGCTCAGTGGACTGTTTTGCGGGGAGAAAGGGAGAATGAGAAAAAGGGATCAGGAAAACGGGTGGCGCGGCAGGCGGGCGCTTCGCCGTGACGTCTCTGCGCCGTAGCCGTCAGCCACCAGCGAAAGCGTCTTCAAGCTGACCGCTGTAAGCTGACCGCTGTAAGCTGACCGCTGAAAGCCGACCGCTGAAAGCTTTCCCTACCCGTCATCCCGTTCTCTGGACTAGTCTTCAGGTTGCGGTTTGGGCAGGCGGAACCAGAAGCAGGCGCCGCCCAGGGCGCTGGGGGCGTAGCCGATGGTGCCGCCCCAGCCCTCGATGGTGATCCGGCAGAAGTAGAGGCCCAGGCCCACCTGCCCTTTCTGGCCGGACCCCTGGGCGAACTTGCGGAACAGGCGCTCGACCTCGCCCTCCGGCACGCCCTCGCCGGCGTCTTCGATGCTCAGGCGGATCGTCCGGCCCTCGTCGACCAGGCGCACCAGCACGTCGGTGCCGGCGGGCGCATAACGCAGCGCGTTTTCGAAGAGGTTGAACAGGACGCGTTCGAGGCGGGTCGATTCGCCCACGACGGGCCAGGCGCGCGCCTCCGACGGGTCGGCCTCGACCTGGAAGCGCACGTTCTTGAGCGTGGCCGTGGGCGTCAGGCCCGTGGTCAACTCGCGGATCGCGGCGGCCAGGTCGGGGGCGGTCTGCGCGGTCAGGCGCCGCGCGGGACGGGCCTGGCCGGTGAAACCGGTGAGCATCTCGCGCACCATCTCGCGCAACTTTTCGATCTGGCGCAGGCCGATCTGGACGAGCGGATCGCCGCCGGGCCGCACCATCTCGTCTTCGATGAGCAGACGCAGGCTGCCCTTGATGGAGGCCAGCGGCGTCGAGAGGTCGTGCACGAGGCAGTGCAGCAGCACCTCGCGCCGGTCGATCTCTTTGCGCAGGCGGTAGTGTTCCAGGTTCAACTCGCGGCTCTGCTGCAACACCTCGCGCAGGTTTTCGGGCGCCACCGTGGGGAACTTGAGCAGCAGCAGCGAGCGTCCGGCCAGTTGCAGCGCGCGGGCTTCGAGCAGCCACTCGCGACCCGTCTCGTCCACCTCGGTCCACATCTCGGACGTGACGGAGGCGTCCTGGCCGTTGGCCCAGACGGTGCGAGCCAGCGGGAGAAAGTGCTCGAGAAACAGAAAGGTGCGTTCGGGATGCAGGCCGCGCCGTTGGGCCGGGGCTTCGGGCCAGAGACGGCGCACCCAGGCCGGCGCCTCGCCCAGGAGCGTGAACGACCCGTCGGCGGCGCCTTCGAGCAACATCACGTCGAGCGACGGGAACAGGCTGGCCGGGATCACGGGAGCGGTCATAAACGAAGCGCGGTACACAGTACGGGGGGTGGCTGCTCAGGAGGTCACGAGGCGTTGGGCGAGGGTATGAAAGGCTTCGTCAACTCTCGTGCCCGTTTTGGCGCTGGTGATGAGCACCGTCCAGCCGCGCGCCCGCAGATCGTCTACCACGCGGTGGTCCACCTCCCATTCGTCGGCCAGGTCGTTTTTGTTGATCAGCAGCAGGAACGGGACCTGGCCGAGGGCCTCCTGGGCGCGTTCGTTCAGCAGCAGGGCCGCCTCCACCGTGTTCTTGCGCGTGCCGTCGGCCACCAGCAGGTAGCCGGCGCTGCCCCGCAGGTAGCTCATCGACACGTCCTGAAAACGATCCTGGCCGTTTAAATCCCACAATAGCAAGTCGATGCGCTCGCCCTCGATCTCGACGCTCTTCTTGTCGATCTTTACGCCGATAGTCGTCAGGTATTCCTCGGAAAAGATCCCGTGGACGTACTGCGCCACCAGGCTGGTTTTGCCGACGGCGTAACTGCCGAGCATGCAAATTTTCTTCTGCATCATACGAAGCTGTTCAACACGGCTGAAGCACCTGCTGCGGCGAAATCGACCCGGGCGTGCCGCCAATATAACACCTGCCGCACTGTTCTAAAATGATGCACCATTATTAAATCCGCTTTTGCGTTTTCGCATAAGACGCATAGTTTTTGTATTTACTCGTATCTTACGAGTCTCTAAGCACCGGGCCGTATCACCCATCGACGACAGATCCATGAGTAAAAAAGCTACTGCTGAGGCAAACAGCGCGCTGGCGACAGAGGCCCTGGAGGCGGCAAAGGCACGGCCCGAAGCCGCCGAAGACGCCGCACCCGCCGGGGCCTTCGGGGACCTCGATAAAGTGCGCAGCATCTTGTTCGGCGCGCAGAGCCAGCAGATCGAACAACGCTTCGCCGCCCTCGAAAGCCGCCTCGAACACGACCTGGGCGTCCTGCGCGAAGCCGTCGCCGGACGGTTCGATAAGCTGGAGGCCGCCCTCAAGAAAGAACACGAGACCTTCACGGAGCGCCTCAAAGCCGAACGGCAGCAACGCGCCGAGGCCGACCGGCACCTCGACAAGGAACTTCAAGCCCTGGCCCGGTCCTTGCAAGAGCACCGAAACCAACTCGACGACACCATCGCCGAGATGGAACGCAAACTCCGGGCGCAACTCGACGAGCAGGCCAAGACGGCCTCGCAAACGACCAGCCAACAGTTCGAGGCGCTTTCGCAACGGCTCGAAGAGGCCGTGGCCGACCTGCGCAACGCCAAAACCGACCGCACCGGCCTGGCCGACCTCCTCGACCAGCTCTCGGCGCAGTTGCGCAAGGACGCCTAGCACCCGCCACTCCTTCCTGCCACCCAGCACCGCAGTCGCATGTCTGAGGCATCCGCAGCCGGGCACGACGGTGACGGCACCTTCGGGCCTGCGACTTCAGAGGCGGGCGGGTTAGACAACCCGTTGACCTTCGAACTCGTGGACGACGAACTCGAAGAACTGCGCCGGCTCCTGCTGGCGCCCGAACGAGACCACCTGGCCGAGGTCCACCAGCGCGTCGAACAACTCGAAACGCGCGAATACGAGGTCGAGCACCTCAGCCAGGTGCTGCCCGACGCCGTGGCCCTACGCGCCGGCCAGGACAACCAGCTCGCCCGCGCGCTCGAACCGACCGTCGAAGAGACCCTGCGCGGCTCCATCCAGCGCGATCCGCAACCCTTCGCCGACGCGCTCTTCCCCATCTTCGGCCCGGCCATCCGAAAGAGCATCAGCGAGGCGCTCAGCTCGATGCTCGAATCGGTCAACCGCAGCATCGAGCACAGCCTGACCGTCCAGTCCTGGAAGTGGCGCCTCGAAGCCTGGCGCACCGGCAAGTCGTTCTCCGAGATCGTGCTGAGCCATACGCTGGCCTACCGCGTCGAACAGGTGTTCCTCTTCGACGAAGAAAGCGGCACGGCCATGCAGCACGCCGTGGCCGAGGCCGTCGATGCGCAGGACAGCTCGCTCGTCTCGAGCATGCTGACGGCCATCCAGGACTTCGCGCAGGACTCCTTCGGCGCCGGCGAACAGGACACCCTGGCGACGATGCAGATCGGCGAACTGACGGTGTGGATCGAGCAAGGCCCGCACGCCATGCTGGCCGCCGTCATCCGGGGCATCCCCGCGCCGGAGTTGCGCACGGTGATGCAAGACGTCATCGAAACGATCCACCTGCACTTCAAGAAAGAACTCCACGCCTACCAGGGCGACCCCGCGCCGCTGGCCGACACCAAACCGCTGCTCGATGCGGTGCTCCTGGAACAGTACAAGGAAAAGGAGCGCAAGACGCCCCTGGCGCTGTGGTTGCTGCTGGCGCTGGTGCTGGCCGCACTGGGCCTGTGGATCTTCTTCAGCGTGCGCGACAACCTGCGCTGGAAGGACTACCTGAACCGCCTGGAGGCCGAACCGGGCCTCGTCGTGACCGAAACCGGACGCGCCGGCGGCGACTGGTTCGTGCACGGCCTGCGCGACCCGCTGGCACGGGATCCCGCCGAGGTGCTGGCGCAGACCCCGCTGCGCCCCGAAGACGTGCGCGCCCGCTGGCAACCCTACCAGGCGCTCGACTCGGCGCTCGTCGTCCGCCGGGCGGCCCAACTGCTGGCGCCGCCGCCCTCGGCGACGCTCCGCTACGAGGCCGGCACGCTCTCGGCTTCGGGCACCGCCCCCGGCGCCTGGATCGAGGAGGCGCGGCAGCGCGCTCGCTTCCTCCCCGGCGTCCTCGCCTACGACGACGCCGCCCTCGAAGACGACGCCGCGCTGCACTTCCGAAACCTCGCCGCCGCCCTCGAACGCCAGGCCATCGGCTTCCTCCAGGGCAGCACGCGCCTGGCGCCGGGGCAAGAGGCCGCCCTCGACACGCTCATCGCCGGCTTCCGGCGCCTCCAGGCCGCCGCCGAC
>JBFGTT010000331.1:0-4874 GCA_041565995.1 Rhodothermales bacterium | reverse complement strand
GCTCCTGGAAAAGGCCGCCGCCGACCATCTCGCGGTAGGCGTCCCAGCCGTAGAAGGCGTCGAGGCCCGCGTGGGCTACCGCCACGCCCTTGCCGGCGCGCAGGAAGCCCAGGATGGCCTCGCGCTGCGCCTCGGAGACCGTCGGCCCCTCGTACGGAGCCGCCGCCTCGCGCTCGGTGGCGAGGGCGTCCTCGGTGACGAGCCGGCCCACCAGCGGCAGCGACCCGCCGCTGAAGGCTAACTGGCCGTCCCAGATGTCGCCTTCGAGCGAGGCCGTCACGTCGAGGCGTCCGAACTGCCCACCGTCGAAGTGGAACGTGAGCGTGGCGCCGTCCAGCCTGACCTCTTCGAGGGGCGTGCCGCCGGGGTCGTTCTCCGACGAGATCCTACCCGTAAGCGCCTCCGGCGTGCCGTCGAGGGCGACGCGGAAGTTCATCGTGCCCTGCGGCGTGTTGAGCTGCAAGCCGTAGGTGCGCCAGGTGCCCGCGTTGGCGGCGGCAGGCGCCGCTTCCGAGGCGCCCGCCCGCTCGCCGGTGAACGGCACCTCGGCGCCCTGGATCAGAAACGTCCCCGCCAGCGCGTCGCCGTCGAGCCGCGCCGTGGCCTCGACGTCGCCCATGTTGTCGTCGCTGAAGCGGAAGCGGAGGGTCTCGCCGTCTAAGACGACGTCGCGGAGGACGGCGGCTTCGGGCAGCGCGTCGAACTGGATCAACCCCTCCGGCGCGCCGGCCTCGCCGGAGAGTTCGATCTTGCCGGGGAAGTCGCCCTGCGGCACGGTCATCACGATGCGCCAGTTGGCGAGCGTCCCGCCCATCGCGGGCGCGGCCTCGGCGGCTTCCTCCGGCGCGGGGGCCTCGGTGCGCAACGTCGCGTTGGCGAAGAAGAGCACGTCGTACTGCGCCAGGTTTTCCGGGTTGAGCTGCGTCAGGTCTTCCGTCGCGTCGAAGCGGAACTCGGTCGTCTCGTTGAGCGCAGCCGCCAGCTCCTTCGCCGCCTCGATGGCCGGGCCGTGGCGGAAGCCGTGCGTGGCCGTCACCATCAGCACGCGGATCGGCGCAACCTCGCCCTCGACCTTGAACAGATCCGCCAGGCGTTCGGGCGCCGCCGTACCCGCCGGCAACGGCATCACGCGGACGTTGCGAAACCAGACCTTCGAGCCGTCGTCGTGGTTCTGCACGCCCACGAAACCCTCCCGCGTACGATCCCCGAAGAAGTCGTTGACCTGCTCGCCGTTGAGCCAGACCTGGTAGCGCTGCCCCGTCACCTGGATGCGGTAGTGGTTCCACTGGCCCGCCGGCTTCGCCGCCCGCTTGAAGGGCGCCGCGAAGCTGTAGACCGAGCCGGTGGCGTGCGACGGATCCTGGCTCTCGTCGATCTGGATCTCGTAGCCGGTGTTGACCGCCACCCACGGGTCGGGGGCTTCGGGGAAGCGCACGAAGACACCCGAATTGGCCGAGTCGGTCTCGGCCTTCCATTCGAGTTCGAGCACGTAGTCGCGGAAAGTGCGCCCGGCGAAGTAGAACAGCCCCATGCCGCCCCGGCTGAGCATGCTGCCGTCGGGCTGCAGGTCGAAGCCGCCGGGGCCGGACATCGTCCAGCCCGCCAGGCTGGTGCCGTCGAAAAGGGTGATCCACTGCGGCGCCGCGGCGGCAGGCTCGCGCGCCACCTCCTCGGCGCCGGAGCATCCCGCCGCGAGCACGGCGACGATCAGGACGGGCAGGCAGGTACGTTTCATCGATATACAGGGGTTTTCGAACGTCGGTACGTCGCAGAGACGGAAGGCAGCACGCCCGGCGTCTCTTCGTCTCAGCACATCAGGGCGAGAGCAGGCCGGCGGAGCGGGCCTGGGCCAGCGCGGCGAGCAGGCCGCCTTCCATCATCACGGGTTCGACGCTGCCGTCGCCGTCGGCGTCGACGCCGTTGAGGGCCTTTTCGAGCAGCGCGGTCATGTCGGCGGCGTGGCCACGGGCCGTGACCACGTCGCCCGCATAGTCGGTCTTGAGGATGTTGAGCGCCTGCGCGTAGACCTCGAAGAGCCAGCCGGTGTCGGCGGTGGAGAGCCAGAAGTCGACCGGCGCGTCCCACTCCCGCGTCAGGTCCACGCGGGGCTGCCGCTCGGCCTTGGTGACGCCGTCGTCCATCTGCATCCAGCCGATGACGTTGTTGAGCGAGGCCACGACGCCCTCGGCGTGGCGCCGCGCAGCCTCCGGCGCGTTCGGGTCGTCGGCCAGGGCCTGCAGCAGCTTGCGCGCGTGACGCCCGCGCCCGACGATGCCCAGCTTCGCCGGGTCGCCGACGGCCGGCGGCAGCGTGCCGTAGCGCTCGGCCATGGCCGGGTCGAACTCGGAGCCGTCGACCTGCCACTGCGTCTTCCAACCGTGGGCGTTCTCGGCGCCGCGTGCCTCGCCGGCCAGGCCGGAAGACACGCCCCAGACGGTGGCGAAGACGGCGTCGGCGTGCCGCCTGACGTCGGCGACGGTAGCGGCCTGCTCCGCCGCGCGGCTGGCCGCCAGGGCCTCGTCGGCGAGTTGACGGATGCCTTGCAGGTGGGCGGCCAGGTCGGCCTGCGGAGCCTGCGCCTGCGCCGCGCCGGCACACAGACCGAGCGCCGCCAGCAGCCACGCGGCGGCAACCCCGGCACGGACGCCGCGCCTTGCTGAAGTGGGTGGGGGGAACGTCATCACGATTCGGATTGGGTAGGACCGGCAACGGTGGGGCGCCGCCGGTGACGCCTGGCGGAGCGGCGGCAGATCGAAGATACGCAAAACCAGCAGTTTTACCCTGCCCGCACACCTTCTATTACAAGAGTTTTTCGCGCAGAATCGCGCACGGGTAGGGGTGCGCTTTGTGGCCGCGCTTGCCGTGGGGATTCTCCCACCCCCACGCTGCTCGTCGCCTGGCTCCGCCGCGCAACGCATCCACGTCGGCCACGCGCACGCGACGCTCAGGGATCCTCGTACAGATCGTCCAGGTCGCAGGCCGCCAGGTCGACCAGGAAGCCCGCGATTTTCTGCGTGACGGCCTCCAGGTACCGCGCGCCCTTCTCGGCGGTGGCGCGCGAGGGGTCGCCCACGCCGGTGTCGGCGGTCACGGCGGTCCACCGCCGCTCGGCCCAGGCCCAGTCTTCGCGCAACCCCGGAATCTTGAAGACGCGCGCGGCCCCGGCGCCGGCCTCCGAGAGCGGCAGCACCAGGCCGGGCGCCACGTGCAGCATCACGCTGGTCTCCATCTCGCCGGCGTGGTCGCCCTCCGCGTCGAAATAATCGCGCCAGGGCGCCGCCTTGTACCAGTCCACCGCGCAGACGAAGGCGCCGGGGACCTCCACCTGGAGCTCGCGGATCATCTGCCGGAAGTGGTTGCCGCCGTGGCCGTTGAGCACCACGAGCTTGCGGAGGCCCTGGCCCACGAGCCCGCGCGCCACGTCGCGCAGCACCGCCGCCTGCGTGCCGGGCATCATGTTGACGGTGAGCTTGACGTCGAGCTGGCCCGTGTTGACGCCGAAGGGGACCGTCGGCAGCACCACCACCCTGGCGCCCTGCGCCCAGGCCAGGCGCGCAGCCTCGGCGGCCACGAAGTCGCACTGGATGGTGTCGGTGCCGTAGGGGAGGTGGTAGTTGTGCGCCTCGGTGGCCCCCCAGGGCAACACCGCCACGTCGTAGGCGGTGGCCCGGACGGTCTTCCAGGTGGTCTCGGCGAGGACGTAAGGACGACTGGGCACGGCGGCGCAAGGGCGAATGGCAGGAATCGACGCCCCCAAAATACCAGCTTCCCCGCACGAAACCAACGGCCCGCCCCGCGCCGATCAGGTTGCGCCTGCCAACGTACTCGTCGAGAAGCCCCATCGGGGCGACCTGTTGGTAGCCTTGCTGCCCCCCTCATAAAAAAGCTCCGTAGGAGCGACCTGTCCAACGCTACAGGCCGGCCTCGGAGCCTGCCCCTGCGCAGGCAAACGGGACGTTGCAGCCACGCCCTAGTCCTCGACGATGAGGACGAGGCTGAACTCGCGATCCTCCACCTGCACGCGATGGCTGAAATAGGGGATGACGTACGTGCCGTCCTTCATCGTCGGCAGGTCCGTCAGGTCGTAGATGCCGTCTTCGTTGCCGAAGGTGAATTGCACCATCCTCCGGTTGCTCGTGGTCGACCACTCGATCTCGAACTTGCGCAGGATGGTGAATTCCGGACCGGTGCGCAGCGACACCTCCGTCGCGCCGAAGCTCCGCCGGATGCGAACCGTCGCCGGCGTCATGCCGCGCTGCTTGCCGTCGACGAAGATGAAGGCGTTGCGCGTCTGAAACGAAGCGTCGCTCGGTTGGGCGGGGATGACGGTGACGCCGGCGGTCGTGGTGCAGCCGGCGACGAGCAGCAGGCCGGCGGCCAGGGTCAGAGGCAGAAGCGCGGCGCGTCTCATGGCGGTGCGGATGGATGAGAAGGGGCCGGGCAAGTGGCAGCCCGCACGAGGGGACTCGCGGAATGAGACTCACCGATGGTTGTTTTTTTCTACCCCCGAACGGCCGCAAGTTTCCTCGCCGTGCTCACCCCCGGCGTTTCCGGAATCGACGAGCACCTTCAGGGGCCGGTACCTGTTGCTGAATACCCGGGCATCGCGACCTCCAGCGCGAGCGGCTTGAGATCGACGGCATGCTTCGTTCCTGGAACGGCCTTGCGTCGAGGGGCCGTCGAGGCATACCTTGTCGAGCGGAATCGTCCCGCCACGGTGTGCGGATGCACAGCCAGGCAGGCCAACCACGACGCGTGGAGGAAAGATGACGCAAAAGAACACAAATGAAAAGGATGACGGAGGCGGGTCGAAGTCGATTGCGCTTGGCCTGTCATTGGGAGCCGGAGTGGGGGCGGCGTTAGGTGCAGGCGTC
>JBFGTT010000330.1:0-4898 GCA_041565995.1 Rhodothermales bacterium | reverse complement strand
CTTCCAGCAACGACGACAGGCTCATGGGGGATTGGGGATTGCGGATTGCGGGCTTGGGGCGATGCATCCGCCTTCACGAGCCTTCAACGCAAACGAAGAGGGGCGGCGGGGCAAAAAATAGCGGGGGCCGAGAGACGGGGCGCTATCGTCGGTTGCGTAACATCTCGACGAAGCGCAGCACGATGGCGACGACCAGCAAAATGAGCAGGACGGGCAGGGCAATCTTCAGCAGAAAGCCCACGACGTTGAGGATGGCGTTGAGCAGCACTACCGCCACGATCAGGACGATCGCCATGACGATCCAGCGCAAGATCTGCTCAATGTTCATGTTGCTATGCTCTTAAAAGCCTTCGTTCAGAAAGTCCGAGTCGAAAAACTCGGAGCCGATGACACTGTTTCCGTCGAGGGAAAACCCGCCTACCAGCAGTATTCGTTGGGAGGGTAGTTTGGTTGCAGTGTGCGCGTATCTTTTTAGCGGGGGCTGAACGACCGGAAAGCGGAAAAAACGGCGGGCCTGCTCCACGTACAACTCCGGCTCGCCCAGCGCTTCTTCGGGGGTGGCGCGCGTGCCGCCGAAGATCCCGATGAAGCCGTCGCGGAAGCGTACCGCCGCGTGCCGGGTGCGGGAGAGGAAGGGCGGCGGCGTCTCGGAAATGAAGATCTGGGGCGGCCGCGTGAAATCGACCTTGAAGCTCACGTCGTCGGCGACAGGCCCGTCGAAGAAGGTGCCGGCGACGAGGTAGCGGCCTGCCTGGCCGGGCGCCAGGGAGGTCAGCGGCGTCTGCGAGTGCCCGGCGATGGCGGCTTCGAGGTCGGGCGCCGAGCGCAGCGTGTTGAGCGCCACGAGCGAGTCCGGGGTGATGCGGAAGGTGCGCAGGTCGCGCCGGGTGCCCAGGCGGGGGTCGGGTTCGTAGCGGATGTCGCCGCGCCCGCCGTAGAGGTCGAGCAGGGTGGCGCTGCGGAGCGAGGCGGTGTGGAGCGCGCGCCGGATGGGCTGCCCCCCGAACGGCAACGCGTCGAAGCGCCGCAACACCGGGTTGTAGATTTCGACGGTTTCGACCAGGTCCTCGACGGCGTTGAGGGCGTCGGTACGGCTACCGCCGACGATCAGGACCCGCCCGTCGGGCAGCAGCGTGGCGGTGTGGCCGGTGCGCGCCGTGTGCAGGCCGCCGGAGATCCGCTGGAAGGCGCCGGCGCCGGGCGGCAGCAGGAACGCGTCGGGGAGGGCCGGCCCGCCAGCCCTCGACGCCCCGCCCACCACCAGCACGCTGCCGTCGAGCAACAGCGTGGCCGTGTGGCCGCCGCGCGGGCTGGGCAGCGCCGGGGCCACCTGGAACTGAAACGGCATGCGGACCGCGTAGGCCGTGTCCACGCGCTCGGTGCCCGCCACGTCCGTCGCCACGATCAGCAACGTGTTCAGCCCCTCTTGCAGCGGCACCTCCCGCTGCCAGAGGTTGCGGCCCGGGTCGAACGTCAGCGGCTTGCCGTTGATCTCGACCTGCTCGACGGCGCGGAACGAGTTGGCCTCTACCTCAATCAGGACCAGCGAGGCGGATAGGATGATCGAGAGGTCGGGCGCGACCACCCGGATGTCGGGCGCGGTGGGCGCGACGAAGGGCCGTTCGCAGGCGCTCAGCAACGCCAGGCATCCCAGCGCGCCGGCCAACATCCAGCAGCCCCGCCCCAGACACGAAAAGACAGCCTTGCGCAACGTAGTTCTTCGGATGGCTTGCGGAACAGCAGGATCTCTTCTACCCGCCCTCCGGCGTCTGGTTCGAGCCGAAAAGATCCGCCCTCGCTTCGAAAAGCGGCCCTAATGCCGTTTCAAGCGGTCTGTTGAGCCGTCACGACGGGGCATCGCCTCACGAAACGTCGGGGCGTCGAAGAGCAGAGGGCGGGGAGCGAGATCCCCCAATCGCCCTTCGCCTCCCGAACGCGACGCGCCTTGACGATAGCTTTGCACCAGGCATGGCTTGAAACTGCGCTAGGCGGCGTCGTAGGCGACGTGTTCGAGCACGAGGCCGTGCGGCGGCGCCGCCGGACCCGCCTCGCGCCGGTCCTGCGAGGCGAGCACGCGCGGCAGGTCGTCCGCCGGGCGTCGGCCTCGGCCGATCTGCACGAGCGTGCCGACGATGGCGCGCACCATGCCGTGGAGAAAGCGGTCGGCGACGATCTCGAAGCGCCAGTCGCCGGCGCGGTCTTCGGCCACCCAGCGGGCACGCTCGACGGTGCAGACGCGGTTTTCCGTCTCGGAGCGGGCGCGGCAGAAGGCGCCGAAAGGGTGCGTCCCGACGAGCGCTTCGGCGGCGCGGTTCATCCGGTCGAAGTCGGGGGCGGGGCGCAGGTGCCAGCGCCAGTACCGGTCGATGGCGCGCGGGGCGGTGCTGACGTAGTAGTGATAGCGGCGGCGGCGGGCGTCGTAGCGCGCGTGAAAATCGTCGGCAGCCTGTTCGACGGCCAGGACGGCGATGCCAGCGGGCAGCAGGCCGTTGAGCGAGCGGCACAGCCGGAACGCGTTGAGCCGGCGCTCGATCCGGAAGTGGGCCACCTGCCCACGTGCGTGCACGCCGGCGTCGGTGCGGCCCGACCCTACGACGCCGGGGCGCGTCTTGAGCACCACCTCCAGCGCCGCCTCCAGCGCCTCCTGCACGGTCGGCTGGTTCCGCTGGATCTGCCAGCCGCAGAAGTCCGTCCCGTCGTATTCGATCAACAGCCGATACGTCATGGCGAATTTCGTGTTTATGTGTTACCGTGTTAGCACTGCCGGGTTCTTCTGACGCAAACACCTCAAGCCGCAAAAACCCGAACACCCCAATCGCCGTTCGTCGATGGCATGGCGCTTCCAACGCGGATCTTTTTAACCGGATTTATGGGCAGCGGCAAGAGCACCGTCGGCCCCATCGTAGCCAACGTGCTCGGCTACGACTTCGTCGATCTCGACGCGGCGATTGAGGCGCAGGCGGGCAAGCCGGTGCAGCGCATCTTCGCCGAGGAGGGCGAGGCGGCGTTCCGGGCGCTGGAGGCCGAGGCCTTGCGCACGACGGCCCGGCGCGACCGCCTCCTGGTGGCCGTCGGAGGCGGGGCGCTGACGTTCGAGGAGAACCTGACCTGGGCGCTGGCGCACGGCACCGTCGTCTACCTGCGGGTATCGCTCGATCCGCTCATCCGCCGCCTGCGCCGGGGCCGCGCCGGGCGCCCGCTGCTGCGCGACGAGGCGGGCAAGCGACTCTCTCACCAGGCCTTGCGCGAGAAGGTCCGGGCGCTGCTCGAGCGCCGCGAGCGGTACTACCTGCGCGCGCATGTCGTCGTGGAAATCGGCAACCGGCGGGTGGGCCACACGGTGGACGCCATCGTGCGCGCGCTGCACCGGCAGGGAGCGGGCAGGCCTCGGCGCGGGGGAGCCACGGCCCACGCCGACCCACGCGCGCCGACCGACGACGGTTGACCCGGCCTGCGCGCCACGTCATGCAAGCCGGAAGGAGCGCCGATGATACGGCGTCGGTCCGTGCGCGGCCAGGGCGGCGTAGTGGTCCGGCGTCGGGTAGCCGACGTTGCGGTGCCAGCCGTAGGCCGGGTACTCCTCGTGGAGCAGGTGCATGATGCGGTCGCGCGTGACCTTCGCCACGATGGAGGCCGCCGCGACGCTGTGGCTGCGCGCATCCCCCTTGACGACGGTGCGGACGGGCCAGGCCGGTTCGGGGAAGCAGCGGTTGCCGTCGATGAGCAGGAAGTCGGGGCCGGGGGCGAGGTCGGCGGCGGCGCGGCGCATGGCCTCCATCGCCGCCCAGAGGATGTTCAGCTCGTCGATCTGCTGCGGCGAGCAGACGCCCACGCCCACGGCCACGGCCACGGCGCGAATCGCCCCGAAGGCCGCCTCGCGCTGCGGTGCCTTCAGCCGCTTGCTGTCGGCGACGCCCGGCAGCGTCACGCCCTGCGGCAGGATGACGGCGGCGGCCACCACCGGCCCGGCCAGGCACCCGCGCCCGGCCTCGTCCACGCCGGCTACGCGGCGGTAGCCCCGGCGCCAGAGGGCTGTTTCGAGGTCGAGGGTGGGCGACGAGGGGGGCATACATCCGAAATTCGAATCTCTACACCCTATCAAAATCTGAAATTCGAAGGTTTAAATCACGTTGACTTTACAAGAATAGCTCCGAAGGTCTTCATCACCTCCTCGGAATTGCCTTTTACTCCGTGTACTGATCCGGCAGGTCGTTTTCGTAGAGCACCACGTCGCCGGGGCGGAGGTAGCCCTTGAGAAAAGCCTGCGCGTCGAAGAAGGTGTTGAAGATTTTGGTCTGCTCTTCGGGATAGTTGCGGGCGCGGAGGCCCTCCTGGATGGGTGCCGTCTGCTGCTCACCCACGAGCACGGCCAGGTCGGCGTGGCGGGCGATGTGTTCGCCGAAGGCGCGGTTTTCCTCCCACTGCCGCTCGCCCAACTCGATCATGCCGGGCGTGACGATGACGCGGCGGCCCGTGTCGAACTGCCCCAGAATCTCGACGGCGTTGCGCGCGCCGACGGGGTTGGCGTTGAAGGCGTCGTCGATGACCGTCACGGGGCCGTCTTGCCGCAGTTGCAGGCGGTGGGCCACGGGCTGCACGCGGGCCACGGCGTGGGCCATCTGGCGCAGGCGCAGCCCCATCTCGCGCCCGACGGCCACGCCCAGCAGGATGTTGAGCACGTTGTGCCGGCCCAGCAGGTGCGTCTTGAACACCGCCTCGGCCCCCGTCTCGTCGCGCACCGTAAAGGCGGCGCCTTCGGGGCCGTAGCGCAGGTCGCGCGCCGTAACGTCGGCCTCCGGACGGCCTTCGACCGAGACGCGCCAGACCTTGCCGCGCGCGCGCGTAGCCATCGCGGCCACGCGCGCGTCGTCGACGTTGAGCACAGCCACGCCGCCAGG
>JBFGTT010000329.1:0-4919 GCA_041565995.1 Rhodothermales bacterium | reverse complement strand
TCCCGGCGTTCGGCTGGTTCGGCGTGGGGCGGGCCGACGGGCAGCAGGCCGGCGAGTACAGCGCCATCCTCTACCGCAAAGATCGCTTCGACGTGCTCGACCACGGGACGTTCTGGCTCTCGGAGACGCCCGACGTGCCCGGCAGCAAGGGCTGGGACGCCGCCATCGAGCGCATCGCTACCTGGGGCCGGCTGCGCGACCGAACCACCGGGCGTGTCTTCTTCCACGTCAACACCCACTTCGACCACGTCGGCGTGCAGGCGCGCGAGGAAAGCGCCCGCCTGCTGCGCCGGCGCCTCGGCGCCCTGGCCGAGGACGCCCCCGTCGTGCTCACGGGCGACTTCAACACCGAGGATACGACGGCGCCGTACCGGATCCTGACGACGGGCGCGCAGCCCTTCGCCGACGCCCGCGACCGCTCGATCCACGGGCACCTCGGCCCCAACTCCACCTGGAACGGTTTCCGGGAGATCGAGCCGGGGCGGCGCATCGATTTCATCTTCGTGCGCGGCCCCGTCACCGTCCTTCAGCACGGCATCCTGACCGACCAGTGGGACGGCGGGCGCTTTCCCTCGGACCACCTGCCTGTGCTGGCCGAGATTACGCTGGACTAGGACCCCGGCAACGCGTGCCTTCACAGCCTTTTCACAGCCCGGGAATGGCCCCTCCGTGGTAAACGATTACATTTTGATAAGTCGGCTATTTGCCGGGAAACGTTTGAACGTATCCGAACGAACCTCAGCCTCCTCCCCCTTTTCTCTTTTTCGAAGGCTGCGTAGCAGGGATGCGCTTCGTGCGCGCAGTTTACACCTCAACCAAGTCAAGGAGCTTACCGACATGAGACATCTCGCTACCACGCTGATGCTGGGCCTGATCCTGGCATCTTTTTTCCCGAACGCGGCCGCCGCGCAGGCACGGACCGACGTCATCTGGGCGCGCGACGTAGAGGGCGCCGTGATGACGCTCGACGGCCTCATGGACGAAGCGGCCTGGGGACAGGCCGAGTCCCTCCCCCTGCAATGGAACCTCAACCTGGGCGAGCCGGGCAGCGGGCAGAAGATTGAGGGCGACCCCGCCCTTGCCGAACCCACCGACCCCAACGACGGCACGCTCTACGTGCTGCGCGACGGCAACACGCTCTGGCTGGCCGTCGCGGTCAACGACAAGTCCATCGGCGGCGGGCGCGGCCTCAACGCCGGCAACTGGTGGTTCGACGGCCTGATCATGTCCCTCAAGGACCGCAGTCGGTTCGACCCCGACCCCGCCGCCAACAACTACTTCGCCAACGGGGACAACGCCGAGTTCATCTATTCGTGGTGGAACCCGGCGGACACCCTGGACGGCGGCCTGCCCATCCCCGGCATAGCGCCGAGGCCCTTCGGCACCTACGGCGTGGGCTTCCCCGAAGGCAACGACGGTCCCTCGCGCACGCCCGAAGACATCGAGATCTGGGACGCCGTCACGACGGTCGACGGCACCGTCAACGAAATCAACGACGACGACGTGGGTTACCTGATGGAGATGCGCATCGACCTGGCCGCCCTCGGCTACGACATGACGCAGCCCGGCGGCGACCGTGTGGGTTGGAACATCGCCCTGCAAGACGCCGACTACCTGTGGCCCCGCAGCGCCGACTTCTTCGTCTCGCGCGTCTGGTGGCAGAACCAGTGGGCCAACAACTTCAACCACGGCGTGGCCTACATCGCCGGCGGCCCGGACGTGACGCTCACCTCCGGCGCCGTGCCCGACGTAGCGCCGGACTACCTCATCACCAACGGCGAGGGCTTCGCCGATCCCGTCATCGACGGCAGCCTCGACGACGACGTCTGGGGCGCGCTTTCCGCGCCCAACGCCACCCTGAAGTACCGGGACTTCGACGCCATACAGGTCCCCGGTCTCGGGGACTACAGCGTGAGCTATTTCCGGCCCGACCTCAACGGCGCCGAACCCGATCCGCCCGTGCTCGACCCGTCGCTGGCGAGCTTCTATTTATTCTTCAAGGGCAACTTCCTCTACGTCGGCGTCGACGTAGAGGACCAGGCCATCGCCGGTCTCAGCGGCGAAGGCGGCGACGGCTTCCGCCTGACGATCAGCCACCGCGACAGCGTCCGGACCGACGGGACGCTGTTCCCCTTCCAGTTCATCTTCAACGTGGACTCGACGGGCGCGGTCCGCCTCAGCGGCGACGCCGCGACGCTGGCCGCGCAGGATCCGACGTCCCTGAGCGCGGCGGCGGCGGTGAAGGGCGCCTCCACGCCCGCCGATCCCACCGACGTGGATGAGGGCTACCAGGTGGAGATCCAGCTCGACCTGACGAAAACCCTCGGCTACCCCGACGGACGCGGCGACGGCCTGATCTGGTTGACGGCCAACTTCTTCGACGGGGACTACTTCGAAGACCCGGCCAACGATTACACCTACCGCCTCTGGTACGGGCGTGAACGCGCCGAGGGCGCCGGTCCGTGGGGCTTCATGGATCCGAACGCGCCGGTCGGCACGGCCGTCGAAGGCCCCGCCGAAGTGCCGGCGCGGATCGCCCTGCTGGGCAACTATCCCAATCCCTTCAACCCCTCGACGACGCTGCGCTTCGCGCTGCCGCAGGCCGGCGAGGTGACGCTGCAGGTGTTCGACCTGCTGGGCCGCCGCGTGGCGACGATGGCGCTGGGCGCCCGGGCTGCCGGCCTCAACGAGGCGCGCTTCGACGCGGCGGGGCTGGCTTCGGGCCTGTACGTCTACCGGCTGGAGGTCAAGGACCTGCTGACGGGCGCTCTACGGTCGGATGCCGCAGGCCGGATGGTGCTGGTGAAGTAATAGGGGGATGGACGTGTGGAGGTATGGACAGGTGGACGACTTCCTTCCTTCGTCCATACCTCCATACGTCCGTACGTAAACGCGGAGGTCACGATGCTGCGATGGGATAGCGCCAGGGTGCTCGTCGGGTTGCTCGGCCTCGTCGGGGGGCTGCTGGCGGTGCCCGCCGCGTGGGCGCAGACGGGGAAGCTGGCCGGTACCGTGGTGGATCAGAACGGCGCTCCGCTCATCGGCGCTACGGCGCTGGTGGTGGGCACCACGCTGGGTGCAGCGGCGGACGTCAACGGCGACTACGCCATCCTCCGCATCCCGCCCGGCACCTACAGCGTCCGCTTCAGCAGCGTCGGCTTCCAGACGAAGATCATCGAGGGCGTGCTCGTCTCGTCCAACCAGACCACCACGCTCGACGTGACGTTGCCCGAAGAGGTCATCGAGGGCGAAGAGGTCGTCGTGACCGCCGAGCGTCCTATCGTGGACATCTCCCTGACGAGCTCGATGGCGACGCTCTCGAAGGAGGACATCTCCGTCTTGCCCGTGCAGGCCCTCGAAGACATCGTCAACCTGCAGGCCGGCGTCGTCGACGGCCACTTCCGGGGCGGGCGCGCCGGCGAGGTCCAGTACCAGGTCGACGGCGTCTCGGTCAACAACCCCTACGACAACCAGTCGTCGCTCCGGCTCGACCGTTCGGTGCTGCAAGAGGTGCAGGTCATCAGCGGCACCTTCGACGCCGAGTACGGGCAGGCCATGAGCGGCGTCGTCAACGCCGTCCTGCGCAGCGGCGACGCCGACCGCTACGAGTTCTCCGGCGAAGTCTACCTGGGCGATTACGTCAGCCCCGGCAACGACTCTACGGTCGTCGAGACCTTCTTCGGGCGGCGCGAAGTGGCGCTGTTTCCCTACATCGACCGCATCGATCCGCAAACCCGGCAGAACTACCAGTTCAGCCTCAGCGGGCCGGCGCCGGCGTTGCCGCAGACCACGTTTCTGGTCAACGGGCAGCGCTTCGTCGACCTCGGCTTCCTGACGGGGCAGCGTCTGTTCGTGCCGACCGACTCATCCGACTTCGAGCGGCGCGTCTTCAACGCCACCGGCGACGGCGCGCTGGTGCCGATAAACTTCAACAAGCAGTGGTCCTGGCTGGGTAAGATCACCAACCGCTCGATCCGAAACGTCCAGTTCGGCTACCAGGCCATCGGCAACGTCATCGACCGGCAGGGCTACAATCACGCCTTCCGGTTCAATCCGGACGGCATGAAGACGTCCCACCAGTTCTCCATCGTCCACGGCCTCGACTGGACGCATACCCTCTCCGACCGGACGTTCTACGAGGTGAGCCTGCGCCAGAATTACTTCGACTTTACCGATTACAAGTACGAGGACGTCCGCGACCCGCGCTACTTCGAAGCCGGGCAGCCGCGCGGCGACGCCAACTTCGAGGAGGGCGCCGTGGTGCAGGGGGTGGACCTCGGACGCTTCGTGCAGCGCACCAACGCGTGGGTGGGCAAAGGCGCCGTGACGAGCCAGCTTACCAAGGCCCACCTGCTGAAAGCCGGCCTGGAGTTCCAGACGGCGAAGCTCGAATTCGGCGTGCCGGGTCGGATCCAGCCGGTGGTCATCGACGGCGTGCAGCGCCTTGGCGTGGTCGAGGACACGGTCAACGCGCGCGTGCTCTCCTACCGGCCTGTGCAGGGCGCCGCCTTCATCCAGGACCGCATCGAGTGGCGGGACCTGCGCGTCCGCGCCGGCGTGCGCCTCGAGTACTTCGACGCCAACTCGACCATCCCCAGCGACCTGCAAAACCCGGCCAACAGCATCACCGGGGCGCCCGCCTCGCGCCCGGAGGCGACGACGGTGAAGCTCCGCCTGGCGCCTCGCATCGGCATCTCGTTTCCGATCCTCAACACCGCCTCGATGTTCTTCTCCTACGGCCACTTCTACCAGTTGCCGGGCCTGGGGCAGATGTTTTCCAACTCGGATTACTCGGTGTTGCGCGACCTCCAGGCCGGCGCCGTCGATTACGGCGTACTCGGCAATCCGGACCTCAAGCCGGAGTTCACCACCCAGTACGAGTTCGGCTTCAAGTCCGAGATCGGCGCCTTCCTCGGCCT
>JBFGTT010000328.1:0-4921 GCA_041565995.1 Rhodothermales bacterium | reverse complement strand
CGCTTCGACGTGGAAGAAGGCGCGGCGCTGGCCGCCGGACAGGCGGTCGGCCTCATCGACACGCTCCAGCTCTCGCTCAAGCGGGATCAACTCCTGGCCAACCGTCGGTCCGTCCGCTCGAAGACGGCGGGGGTGCTGGCGCAGATCGACGTGCTCGAAGCACAAAAAGCCGTGGCGCTGACCGAGAAAGCACGCATCGAAAAACTCCTCCAGGACAACGCCGTGCCGCCCAAACAACGCGACGACATCGACGGGCAACTGGCCGTGCTCGACCGGCAGATCCAGCAGATCCGCACGCAGAACGCGACGATCCTGGCCGAACGCGAGGCACTCGACGCCCAGATCGCCCAACTCGACGACCAGATCCGCAAGAGCGTCATCGTCAACCCCGTCGCCGGCACCGTGCTGACTACCTACGCCGAGCCGCACGAGTTGACCGCCTACGGCAGGCCGCTCTACAAAATCGCCGACCTGCGGACGATGTTGCTGCGCGCCTATGTCAGCGGCGCCCAACTGCCGCACCTCAAGATCGGGCAGGCCGTAGCGGTGCAGATCGACGAGGACCGTGCCGAGAATCGGACGCTCCAAGGTGAGGTCTCTTGGATCACCTCCGAGGCCGAGTTCACGCCGAAGCTGATCCAGACCAAGGAGGAGCGCGTCAACCTCGTCTACGCCTTCCAGGTCCGCGTCCCCAACCCCGACGGCGCCCTCAAGATCGGCATGCCGGGCGAGGTGTGGTTCGGAGGCAGGGTTGATGGGGAATAGGAAATAGAAAATGGGAAATGGTGGAGAAGGGCGCTCGGCCTGACCATTTTCCAATTACCATTTTCCAATTACCAATAACCGGCTCGCCAATAACCGCGAAGGAAGTGAGCACGCACGCCGTCACCGTCACCGACCTCAGCAAGCGCTACGGCGCCGTGACGGCGCTCGGCGGGGTCAGCTTTGCCGTCGAGGAAGGCGAACTCTTCGGCTTCATCGGGCCGGACGGGGCGGGTAAAACGACGCTCTTCCGCATCCTCGTCACCCTGCTCCTGCCCGACGCTGGCGAGGCGTTCGTCGACGGCCTGCACGTGGTCGACGACTTCAAGGCGCTGCGCCGCCGCCTGGGCTACATGCCAGGCCGCTTCTCGCTCTACCAGGACCTGAGCGTCGAGGAAAACCTGCGCTTCTTCGCCTCCGTCTTCGGCACCACCGTCGAGGCCAACTACGACCTCATCAAGGACATCTACCAGCAGATCGAGCCGTTCCGGAAGCGCCGGGCGGGCGCGCTCTCGGGCGGGATGAAGCAGAAGCTGGCGCTCTCGTGCGCGCTCATCCACCGCCCCCGCGTGCTCTTCCTCGACGAGCCGACCACCGGCGTCGATGCCGTCTCGCGCAAAGAGTTCTGGGAGATGCTCCGGCGCCTGAAAACCGGCGGCCTCACCATCGTCGTCTCGACGCCGTACATGGACGAAGCCCGCCTGTGCGACCGCGTGGCGCTCATCCAGGACGGGCGCCTGCTCGAGATCGCCACGCCCGCGCAGATCGAGGCGCGCTACGACCGCCCGCTGCTGGCCGTCAAGGCCGACCGGCGGCACGACCTGATCCGGGCGCTGCGGGCCTACCCGCACGCCCGCTCCGTCTACGCCTTCGGCGAATACCTGCACTACACCGACCGCCGCCCCGCCGCCGACCCCGCCGCCCTGCACGCCTACCTGGAGCAGCAGGGCTTCGTCGGGGTCGAAGTACGCCCCATCGAGGCCGGCATCGAGGACGCTTTCATGGCGCTGATGCGGGGGCATGAAACGTAAGGGCGCTTCGTAGAAATGTATCCAGGGGCACCCTTACGTTTTACGAGCCGCCAACCCTTAAGACGTGCACGACGAAACGGATTAGCAGCACCGCAGCAGCATGCCCATCATCGAAGCCCACGACCTGACCCGCAAGTTCGGCGCCTTCACGGCGGTCGATCACATCACGTTCGACGTGGCCGAAGGCGAGATCCTGGGGTTCCTGGGCGCCAACGGCGCGGGCAAGACCACCGCCATCCGCATGCTCACGGGCCTGCTCGAACCCACCTCCGGCGCGGCCACCGTGGCCGGCTTCGACGTCTACCGGCAGCCGGAGCGGATCAAGCAAAACATCGGCTACATGAGCCAGAAATTCTCGCTCTACGAAGACCTCAGCGTCGCCGAAAACATCCGCTTCTACGGCGGCATCTACGGGCTGCCGGGCCGGGCCATCCGCCGCAAGACCGACGCGCTGCTCGATAAGCTCGACCTGGCGCACGCCCGCGATCAGCGCATCCAGGCCTTGCCGCTGGGCTGGCGGCAAAAGCTGGCCTTCTCGGTGGCGCTGCTGCACGACCCCCGCCTCGTCTTCCTCGACGAACCCACCGGCGGCGTCGATCCCATCACCCGGCGGCAGTTCTGGGACCTGATCTACGAGACCGCCGCCGAGGGCGTGACGGTCTTCGTCACCACGCACTACATGGACGAGGCCGAGTACTGCGACCGCGTCTCGATCATGGTCGACGGCCGCATCGCCGCACTCGGCCCGCCCGCCGCGCTCAAGCAGCAGTTCGCCGCCGCCTCGATGGACGAGGTATTCGTCCGCCTGGCACGTGGGTGAGGGGGACGGGAGTATGGGAGGTGGGAGGTTGGGGGGCACGCCCTCTCGCCATTTCACCCCAACTCCCATACCGGCGCAGGCCTCAACAAACATCACGGCGCGAAGGCATCACCCAGAACCCCCATGAAAAACTTCCGAGGTTTCGTCCTCAAAGAGTTCTACCACATCTTCCGGGATTACCGGACGCTGTTGATCCTCTTCGGCATGCCGGTGGTGCAGCTCGTGCTCTTCGGCTTCGCCATCCGCAACGAGGTCCGCGACGTCAAGATCGCCTTCGTCGATCCGGCCAACGACTACGTCACGCAGGCCATCAAGCGCGAGATCGAGGCGTCGGCGTACTTCGTGGTGGTCGGGCAACTGCCCGACGACGCGGCGGTGGAGGCGGCGTTTCAGCACGGGCGGATCAAGGAGGCGGTGCTCTTCGAGCCGGCGTTTGCGCAGCGCCTCAGCCGCGAGGGCACGGCCCGCGTGATGATCGTCACCGACGCCACCGACCCCAACACGGCCAACACCCTGCTGGCCTACACCTCGGCGATCTTGCAGGCGTACCAGCAGCGCACGTTCGGCGCCGGCGGCGGCGTGCGCATCGTGCCGGAGGTGCGCATGCGGTTCAACCCCGAACTCAAGAGCGTCTTTCTGTTCGTGCCGGGCCTGATGGCGCTGATCCTGATGCTCGTCTCGGCGCTGATGACCTCGATCACCATCACGCGCGAGAAGGAACTGGGGACGATGGAGGTGCTGCTGGTCTCGCCGCTGCGTCCGGGGCAGATCATCGTCGGCAAGGTGCTGCCGTACTTCTTCCTCTCGTTCGTCAACGTGCTGACGATCCTGGTGCTGGCGCGGCTGATCTTCGACGTGCCGGTGCGCGGCAACGTGGCGCTGCTGCTCTTCGAGTGCCTGCTCTACATCCTCTGCGCGCTCTCGCTGGGCATCCTGATCTCGGCGCGCAGCCGGACGCAACAGGCGGCCACGATGATCTCGCTGGCGGGGCTGCTGCTGCCGACGGTCATCCTCTCGGGTTTCATCTTTCCCATCTCCAGCATGCCGCCGCTGCTGCAATGGGTCAGCCACCTGATCCCGGCCAAGTGGTTCCTGATCATCATCCGCAGCATCATGCTCAAGGGCGTCGGGCTGGGCTACTTCTGGCAGGAGACGCTGGTGCTGGCCGGCATGACGGCGCTGCTGATGATCGCCAGCGCCCGCGCCTTCAAGGTCCGCCTGGAATAGACCGGGGTTCTCAGAACGTTCAAGGCGCAGCTTCCGATCATCAATTTGCAGTTTTCAATTTGCAATCCGAACCGCGATGCGCATCATCCTTTTTCTCTTGCAGAAGGAGTTTCGGCAGATCTTCCGCAACCGGGCGATGCTACCGATCATCTTCGTCATGCCCCTCATCCAGCTCCTGGTGCTGGCCAATGCGGCGACGTTCGAGGTGAAGAACGTGCCGATGAGCCTGGTGGACGAAGACCGGACCGAGACCTCGCGCCTGCTGGTGGAGAAGATGGAGGCGTCGGGGTACTTCAGCGTCGTCAAGCAGACGTTCTCGGCGCGGCAGGCCGCCGAGGCGCTGCTGGGCACCGAGGCCCGCATGGTGCTCCACGTCCCCCGCCATTTCGAGCGCGACCTCCGGCGCACGGGGCGGGCCGGCGTGCAAATGATCTTCGACGCGCAGGACGGCGCGACGGCGGGCGTGGCACAGGCCTACGCCAACACCATCCTGGCCGCCTTCACCCGCCAGATCCAGGTCGATTTCGTGGCGGCAGAGCCGGCGCCCGCGCCGGCCATCGAGGTCGTCCCGGCCAGCTGGTACAACCCGGACCTGGACTACCAGACCTTCATGGTGCCCGGCATCCTGGTGCTGCTGGTGACGATGATCGGCACGTTCCTCTCGGCGATGAACGTGGTGCGGGAGAAGGAGATCGGCACCATCGAGCAGCTCAACGTCACGCCCATCAAGAAGTACCAGTTCATCACCGGCAAGCTGCTGCCGTTCTGGATCATCGCGCTCTTCGAGCTGGCCTTCGGGCTGGTCATCGCCAGGGTGATTTTCGACGTGCCGATGCTGGGTAGCCTGGCGCTGATCTTCGCGCTGGCGGGCGTCTACCTGCTGGTGATGCTGGGCATCGGCCTGTGGATCTCGACGCTGACCGAAACGCAGCAGCAGGCGATGTTCCTCTCGTGGTTCCTGATGGTCATCTTCATCCTGATGAGCGGCCTGTTCACGCCCATCGAGAGCATGCCCGTCTGGGCGCAGAAGCTGACGCTGCTCAACCCGGTGGCCTACTTCATCACCATCATGCGGCGGGTG
>JBFGTT010000327.1:0-4932 GCA_041565995.1 Rhodothermales bacterium | reverse complement strand
TGCCCGAGGGCGCGCGCGCCCGCGAAGTCATCGCCCGTATCCAGCGCTACGAACGGCCGCCCGACCTGCGCCTGGAGGCCCGCCAGGTGCAGACCCAACTCGAAGCCCTGCTCTCTCCCGACGAAGCCGACCTGTTGATCGATCTGACCGGCGAAGAGCGGCGGGAGGCGGAGGCGGCCGTCGAGGGGGTGCTGGCGTCGCTGGAGCGGCGGCCCGAGCTGACCAACGTGCGCCGGGCCGACGCCGCCGAGGTGCCGGCCTACCGCCTCACCTTCCGCCGCGAGGCCATGAGCCGCTTCGGCGTCAGCCCGGCCTCCGTGACGGCCTACCTCGAAGCCGGCGCGCGCGGACGGCGGGCCACCGAGCTGCGCACCATCGGCGAAGAGATCCCCATCGTGCTGCGCTCCCGCCACATCGATTCGATCGAGGCGCTGCTGGCCGAGCGCCTGCCTACCCGCGAGGGTCTGTTGCCGCTGGGCACCTTCGTCGAGGCCGCCTTCGTGCAGTTGCCGGCGGCGCTGGCGCGCACCGGGCAGGCGCCCATCGTACGCCTGACGGCGGACGTGGCGCCCGGCGCCGACCTGGCCTCGTCCATCGACGCCGTCGAGCAGACCTTCGCCACGGCGCTGCCGGCGGCGGTTCGCGGACGGGTAGGCGGAGCCGGCGAAGCCTTTCGGTCCGGCCTGCGGGCCGTCGGCCTGAGCCTGCTGCTGAGCCTGTTGCTGGTCTACCTGATCCTGGCGGCGCAGTTCGAGAGCCTCGTGCAGCCCTTCGTGATCCTGGCGACCGTCCCGCTGGCCGCCGCCGGGGTGGCGCTGGTGCTGTGGCTGACGGGCCAGACGCTCAACCTGATGAGCCTGACCGGGTGCGTGGTGCTCGTGGGCATCGTCGTCAACGACGCCATCCTCAAGGTGGATTTCATCAACCAGCGACGGGCCGCCGGGGTGCCGCTGCGGCAGGCCGTGCTGGCGGCAGGCCACGACCGGGTACGGCCCATCCTGATGACGACGATCACGACGGTGCTGGGGCTGCTGCCGCTGGCGCTGGGCCTGGGCCGGGGGGCCGAGTTGCGCGCGCCGCTGGCCATTGCCATCGTGGGCGGACTCCTCAGCGCGACGCTCCTGACGCTGCTGGTGGTGCCGGTGCTCTACACGATCCTCGTGGCGCGGCGCGGGTAGCGGGGCGGCTTTGTCAGACAAACACCTACACGCATCCAGGCGGATGTCTGACAAGAGATTCAGAGAAAGACGGATACAGATCTCGTGCGCGGGGCTTTAGGATGAAGCGCACGCCGGCGAAACCTGTCGCGGTTCTTCCATGGGGGATGCTTTCTCGCCGGGAAGCGCTGTTGCCCGCCGGGACGTGCATTGTTTTCAGAGGTAGATCGCGCTCACGTATCCAGCCGGAGGTCATCAGCTATGAAGCGAACGTTGGTCAATCTCATCGCGGCGGCGGTCATCGCGCTCGGTTCCCTGGCGCTGTTTTCCACGGTGCCGGTGCAGGCCGCCCAGGAGCAATCCTGCTGTACGGCAGGCAACGGCGCCAAGTGTTGCGGCGACCAGGGCTGCGTCGCCGGCGAGTCGTTCTGTGAAGCCTGGTAGCCGGCTCGCGCCGTACTCCCCCGCAAACGCTCACAACCAGCAACGAGGAGACCTGCTCATGAAACGGACTCTTGTCAACGCGCTCGCAGCGCTCGTCATCGCCCTCGGCACGCTCACCTTCTTCACGCCGCCCCAGCCGGCCGACGCCGCCGTGGCGTGTTGTACCTCCGGAGACGGCAAAGCCACCTGTTGCGGCAGTTCGTGCGCCGCCGACGAAACCTCCTGCTGCGTCGGCAACGGCTGCGAATGACCTGCACCGGGGGTTCTTAAGCCGCACGTACCGCAGAGGAACCGCATCCGGTAGCCCGGCATTGCCTGGACGAGGTCCGCTGCCGCCTACTGGGCGCCCGTCGTGCTCCCGTCCATCCCCGGTCTTGAGCATCGTCCGGGCGATGGACGGGAGTGGGCGTCCTTTTTCTCGTGCTTCCTTCCTGGTCACCATCCCCTATTACCATGCTTTCACGCGCAGTTCTGAAGGGCCTGGCCTGGCTGAGCGTCGTCTTGCTGGGCGTCTCGCTTTCGGCCTGTTCGAGGGCGGGCGAAGGCTCCGGCCTCGGCGACCACGCCGCCGCCGGGCCGCCGCGCTTCGAACTGGTCGAGGCGTTTCGCATCGGCGATGAAACGCGCGCCGACACCGTCGTCTTCGGGTACGTCGTCGGCCTCGCCGTCGACGCGCGGGGGCACCTCTTCGTGGGGGATGCGCAGGTGCAGCGCGTCCGGGTATTTTCCGACGATGGGATGTTCCTGCGCGCCCTCGGTAAGAAAGGGCAGGGGCCGGGCGAGTTCAGCCGCGTGATGAGCCTCTACGCGGGCGATTCGCTCTTCGTCTACGACCTGGATCTGCGCCGCATCTCGGTGTTTGCGCCGGAGTCGTTCGAACCGGCGTACAGTTTCACGGTGATGGAGGGCGCGCGCGAGACGCCGGTGGGGCTGCTCGGCGCTACCGACGAAGGCGTGCTGATGGTCTACACGACGCCCTTCTCGGCGGCCACCGCCGAAGAGGAGCGCTTTCGCGTCGTCAAGCTGCTCGACCGCCAGGGCTACGTCAGGCAGGATCCCGTCTTGAAGGTGCCGGAGCACGAGTACCTCGTCGACGTCGTCGGCAGCTCGGGCATCTCGGTGATGCCGCTGCCCTTCGGACGCGAGTCGATCCTGCGCTTTGGGCCGGACAACCGGATCTACGCCGGCTGGAGCGACGCCATCGACGTCCGGGTGCATCCGCTCGACGGATCGGCGCCGACGGCGTTCAGCCACGCGCACGAGCCTGTGCCCGTCACCGGCGACGACGTGGAGGCGCTGCTGGCGGCCATCCCCTCGGAACGCCGCAGGGAGCGGGTGCGCAACGCCGACCTGCCCGCGCGCAAACCCGCCTACGAAACGTTCGTCGTGGACGACCGGGGGCGCTTTTGGGTCAAGCTCAGTGCGGCGGCGGGCGCGCCTACCGCGCGGTGGCTGGTGCTGCAGGCCGGGGGCGCGGTGGTGGGCGAGGCCGCGTTGCCCGCCGGCGTCCGGCTGGAGGTGGTCCACGCCGGCCGGGCCTACGGCATCGAAACCACCGAAGCCGAGGCCCAGCACGTGGTCGGCTACACCGTCCGCGAACCGGCCCCACAGGAGGCCGCAGGCGGCGCCTGATGCCAGATTCTGGTAACTAAAGTTGTGGACCTTCAAACGACGACGGACGACAGACGAAGGATGATCGAGGAGGGGGCAGGAGATCGTCTGTCGTCCATCTTCCTGATGCAAGCCATGTCCGGAAAAGTGAAAGAGCTGTTTTCGTCGGCGGTTACCGTGGTGCTCGTGCTCTGCGCGGTGATCATCACGGTGCTCGTGGTGCGGCGCGAACTGTTCACGCCGGCGCCGGCTTCGAGCGCGGCGACGTCGGTGACGGTGCTCGAAGCCTCGGTGTGGGCGGACCTGCCCCGGCAAGGCCATCGGACCGGGCCTGCGGACGCCGGCGTAGAGATCGTCGAGTTCTACGATTACGAGTGTCCGTTTTGCCGGAGGGCGCAGACCACGCTGGCGGCCCTCAGGGCGCGATACCCGGACGAGGTCGCCGTCATCCATCGCCATTTCCCGCTCTCCATCCACCCGCAGGCGGTTCCGGCGGCCATCGCTGTAGAATGTGCGGGGGCTCAGGGGCGCTTCGAGGCCTACCACGCGCTGCTTTTCGAGGCGCAAGACGCGCTGACGCAGGCGCCGTGGGATCGCCTGGCCGAAGCCGCCGCCGTGCCCGACCTGGCGCGTTTCCGCGCCTGCGTCGAAGCGGAGGCGCCCGCCCAGCAGGTCGAAACCGACAGGCGCCTGGCCGAATCGCTGGGGATCCGAAAGATCCCTTCGCTCATCGTCAACGGGACGGTCTACGCCGGGGCGCTGCGCTTCGAGGAACTGGAGCGGATCGTCGAGCAAGCCCTGGCCGAGCGTCCCTGAGCACGCCGCGACGACGGAGGGACCCTTCGGACACGGCGCTCCGTTCTTCGCTGCGGGGAGCGACCTCAGGCAGATCAGACGAAGAGGGCGGCTGGTGGCAAAACTCCTTTCATCGTCGTTCCTGACGGCCTGGCTGCGCCGCCCGGTAGCCGTGCTCTCCTGGGCGGCGGCGCTGCTGGTGGCCGGCGCCTGGATGGCTTTCCAGATTCCCCTGGAATGGGTGCCGCAGGTCGAACTGCCGGAAGTCCGCATCAGCGCCGCCTGGCCGGGGGCCTCGCCGCGCCAGGTCGAGCGCTACGTGGCGGCGCCCATCGAGCGCGCCGTGCAGACCGTGCCGGGCACCGCCGCCGTCGAGAGCCTCTCGGAAGAAGGCGTCGCCACGGTCGTCCTCTCGGTCTCTGAGGACGTGGCGCTGGGCGTCTACGTGGCACAGGTGAACGAGCGCCTGGCGCTGCTGCGCGACGTGCTGCCGGACCGGGTAGCTCCGCGCCTGACGAAGAAGGTCCCGGAGGCACTGCGCGACGAGCAGGGCTTCCTGACGATCCAGCTCGTCGGGCCGATGGCGCCGGACGAACTGCGCCGCGTGGCCGACGAGCGCGTGGCGCCGAGCCTGCGCAGCCTGCCCGGCATCGCCGACGTGGTGGTTGAGGGCGGCACGCAGCGCGAACTGCTCGTGGCGCTCGACCCGGATCGGCTGGCTGCCTACGGCGTAGCGCCGGAGGCCGTGCGCGCCCGGCTCTTCGAAGCCGTCACGGACGCGGTCTACGGGCGGCTGCGCGAGCACGGACGCGCCGTGCTGCTGATCACGCCGTCGGCGGAGCGCGTGGCGGCGTTGCGGCGGCTGGTGCTGCACGCCGGCCCCGAGGGCGCACACCCGGTACGGCTCGAGGACGTGGCGCAGGTG
>JBFGTT010000326.1:0-4934 GCA_041565995.1 Rhodothermales bacterium | reverse complement strand
GAGTTCTTCTCCTTCGGCACCAACGACCTGACGCAGACGACCTTCGGCATCTCGCGCGACGACGCGGAGGCCGGCTTCCTGCGCCACTACGTGCGCAACCACGTGCTCGACGCCAACCCGTTCGAGACGATCGACCCGGAGGGCGTGGCGGTCCACCCCGAAATCATGGTGCCGCTGGTGGGCACGGTCGAGGAGTTCGTCCACCAGAAAAAAGTCATCCAGGCCACCGCCCGGAAGGTCTTCGAAGAAAAGGGCGAGCAGGTGGCCTATCTCATCGGCACGATGATCGAGATCCCGCGTGCGGTGCTCGTGGCCGACGACATCGCCCGCGAGGCCGAGTTCTTCTCGTTCGGCACCAACGACCTGACGCAGATGACCTTCGGCTACAGCCGCGACGACGCCGGCACCTTCCTGCCCTTCTACGCAGAGCGCAAGATCCTCGAACACGATCCGTTCCAGGTGCTCGACCGGCGGGGCGTGGGCCAGCTCGTGCGGCTGGGCACCGAGCGGGGCCGCAGCACCCAGCCGGATCTGAAGGTGGGCATCTGCGGCGAGCACGGCGGCGAGCCGCTGTCGGTGGCCTTCTGCTACGAGGTGGGTCTCGACTACGTCTCGTGCTCGCCCTTCCGCGTCCCCATCGCCCGGCTGGCGGCGGCCCAGGCTCACCTGCGGGCCGAACAGGCCAAAAAGCGGGAGGCGGCTCAGGCGCCCACCGAGGCCTGACGGCAGGAGGGGTCAGCTTACAGCCGGCAGCGGTCAGCTAAAAGAGCGATCAGCGATCAGCGGACAGCGGTCAGCTAAAAGAGCTTCAAGCTGTTCGCTGTAAGCTGTTCGCTGTAAGCTCCCCATGACTCATGAGCTGGATCCTGGGGTTCAGCGGCGGGCGCCTCTCCCCTGCCCTGCGGGCGCGGCTGGCGGCGCTGCACCCGGCGGCGACGGCGGTGGCCGAGGGCGCAGGGCACTACCTGGCCGCGGGCGGCCTGCCCGAGACGTGCTGCTGCGGCACCCTGCCCGACGGCGCAGCCTGGGCCGTGGCCGGCCTCGGCATCCGGCGGCAGGCAGACGGCTGTACGTTCCTCGGCCCCGACGAATGGCGCGCGCTGCTGGCCCCCCAGGAACCGGCCTTCGACGGCCTCGACGGCCACTTCGCCGCCGTGCGCGTGCGGCCCGGCGAGGCCGCCTGCTTCACCGACGCGCCGGGCACGCGGACGCTCTACCTGACGACGCTGCCCGAGGGCGCGGCCTTCTCCACCCGACTCGACTGGCTGGCGACGCTACGCGGCGACGCCGCCATCGACTTCGAAGCCTTCGGCGGGCACTGGCTCTGCTCCAACCAGCTCACCACCGAGGGCCTCGTGCGTGGCATCCAGCGGCTGGGGCCGGACGGACGCGCACGCTGCACCGAGCAGGGCATCACGGCCGCCGACACCCCCTGGACCCCGCCCATCCGCTACGACGACGCCGACGGCGCGGCGTTCGCGCAGACACTCACCGCCTTCGCCCATCCTCGCACCGGGCGGACCCTCAGCCTGGGCCTCTCCGGCGGCCTCGACTCGCGCCTGCTGCTGGCCCTGCGCATGGACGAGGCGCCGGTGCACACGCACGTCTTCGGCCCCGACGACCACCCGGACGTGCGTGTGGCCGGGCACATCGCCGACGGCGAAGGGTTGGCCCACCGGCGCTTCCACCAGCCCGTCCCCGACGCCGACGCCTGCCTGGCGCTGCTGCGCGACCACGCAGCGCAGACGCACGCCCTCTACGCCGCCTCGGCGGTGCTGGGGCTGCGCTACTACCCCGCGCTGCACGCCGAGCGGGTGGTCATGATCGACGGCGGCCTGGGCGGTACGCTCCGGCGGCAGTCCATGAACCGCCTGCTGCACCAGGGCCGCACGGCGCTCCGCTCCGGCGACCCCGACGCCATCCTGCCCTACCTGCGCGTGCCCCGCGCCGACGTCTTCAACGCCGAGGCGACGGCGGCCATGGAACGCGGCTTCCGACGCCAGATCGAAACCGCCTGGCAGACGCCTCCCGGCCCGCTTGAGATCGGTGATGAAAACTTCCTCGACTTACTCGGCGTGCGGACCCGCCTGCCTAACTTCTTCGGCTACGAGCAGAGCCGGCTCGACGGGGTCCTGCCCAACTACATGCCGTTCGCGCAGCCCGCGCTGCTGCGCGCCGCCTTCCTCACGCCGCTGGCGCTACGGCGCGACGGGCGGCTCTTCCGGCGCCTGATCCGCGAGCGGCGCCCCTCGCTGGCCCGCTATCCGCTCGTCACCGGCGGCGTCACCTATCCGTTCGGGCTGTCCACGGCGGCCACCTTCGTCTGGACCCGCGTCAAGCGACGCCTCGGCGGGGCCTTCACCGACCCGGCGCGCCTGCGCTTCCTGGAACGGCTCAAGCCCTTCGCCCTCGACGCGCTCCACTCACAAGCCGTGCGCTCCTACGCGGCCTACGACCAGGGCAAGCTGGCGCGGCTGGTCGAGGGCTTCTACGGCGGCGCAGAGGACCTGGCCGGCGCGGTAGACTGGTGGCTGGCCTTCGAACTCTGGCGCCGCGCGCTACGTGTTTGAGTGTTGGGGTGTCTGAGTGTTCGAGTGCACAAACTCAATCACGTCAATACGTCAACACTCAGGCGCTTTGCGGCAGGGCCATCGGGGCGTGGCGCGTCTCCGGGGCCGGCATCCGGCCTGCGCGCCGGAGGTAGTAGCCCGCGTAGACGTAGCGGCGGAAGCCGCCGTCGACCGAGACTTCCGGGAGGTATTCGTGGCGCACGTCGTCGAGGGAGCGGATCATCTCGTTGCGGCGGCGCATGACGGGGTCGAAGAGGAAGACGCGGCCGCGCTGGCGGAAGAGGATCCAGGTGTGGCCGGCCGGCGAGCAGCCCGGCGCCAGGCATCGGCCCGCCACAAACTCGGCGTCGTACCCCAGGCGCACCAGCTTACGCCAGGCCCAGAGGCAGAAGTCCTCGCAGTCGCCTCTGCGGAGTTGTTCGAAGGTGCAGGGATGTTGCCAGAAGTCGTCTTCTCGAAAAAGGACGGGGTCGCGGACGTAGGTGCACGCCAGCAGCCAGTCCTGGACCTGCTCGACGGAGCGCACCTCGACGGCGCTCTGGCCCTCGAAGTACCAGCGGAAGGCGCGGCGGGCGCCCAGGCCGAAGCGGCGCAGCGGCACCGACGCCGGAAACCGTTCCCACGGATCGGCCACAGGCGCCGTGCGCAGCAGCCAGCGCGTGAGGGGCCTGGCAAGGTAGGCGAGCACGAGGCGCAACATGAAGGCAGAGGACGGGTGCGAGGGGGGCGTTCGGCGCCGTTTCAGGGTAGCGGACGGCGGTGGGGAGGCGCGGCTTCCTGCTCGCCGAGGTCGCCTTCGGGCAGCATTGGCGGCGCTTCGAGCAGGCGGCGCTCGTCGAGGCGGCGTTCGAGCGCGTCGATCTGGGCGGCCAGCGCCGCGGTGGCCTCCTCGACGGCCTCACGCAGCAGGCGTTCGAGTTCGCCGGCGGTCAGGCTCGACCCTGCCTGGATCGGCTGGTGCCGGCTGCTTAGATACTTGAAGATCGAACGGGCGATGCCGGCGACCATCATCGTGCCAGCGAGAATGGCGACCAGAATGATGACAAAGACTTCGTCGGGCATGATCGGCTACCTCGGCAGGGCTGGCTCAGGTGACGCGGCGGCGCGGCGTTGCCGGCACGGCCTCCTCCAGCGGCGCCTCCAGCAGGGGCGCTTCGCGGGCGGGCGCCAGGCGGGGCTGGGCCAGCGCGTCGAGGCCCGCTTCGACGGCGTCGAGGCGTTCGACGAGCGGCGCGTTGGCCTCCTCGACGGCCTCCCGCATCAGGTCGCGCAACTCGCCCGCCGTCAGCGCCGAACCGCCCCGGCCCGGCATCGCCTGCTGCTGGCTGCTCTTGTAATTGAGGACCGCCTTGATGATCGCCAGCAGCGTGCCGGCGATGATCGAGACCACGATGATGACCGCGATTTCCTCGGGCATGGCTGTGACCCTCTGAGTGGGAGGTAAAACCAGCGAATCGTACGCGCCGCCCGGCCTCAGGTTACGCGCCGCCGCGCCGCCGGCGTGGTTTCCGAGGGTCGGTCTTCGAGCGGCTCGTCTTCGAGCGCCGCGTCGAGCAGCGGCGTCGGGGGCGAGGCGCCGTGTTGATCCTCCAGGCGCTCGATGCGTTCGCGTAGCGGGAGGCTGGCCTCCTCTACGGCCTCGCGGATCAGGTCCCGCAGCTCGCTCGTCGTCAGGCTGTCCGGCGACGAGGAGGCGCGGCGCTCGATTTCCATCTTGGCCCGTTTGTGGTCCATCGACAGCTTGATGATGCCCAGCGGCAGCAGCACCGTCAGCGACATCAGCCAGATGAAAGCGAAGAAGTCCATCACAACAGTCCTCTCAAATGTGACCGCTACGCCCGCGTGCCGGGGCACAGCGGCGGGCGGAGTGGACGGCCTCAATCGGCCTCTACCAGCTGCCGGCTGTCGGCGGGCTTTTCCTCCGGCAGGTCGTTGCCGCGCGGGACGAACGCCTGCAGGCCGGTGACCTCGCGGCCGAGGATCAGCCCGTGGATGTCGTACGTCCCCTCGTACGTGTTGACGCTCTCCAGGTTGACCATGTGATGGATGACGCGGTACTCGCCCGTGATGCCGTTGCCGCCGAGCATGTCGCGGGCCGTACGGGCGATTTCGAGCGCCGTGCCGCAGTTGTTGCGCTTGGCCAGCGAGACCATCGCCGGGACGGCGCGGCCCTCGTCCATCAGCACGCCCAGGCGCCAGGCCAGCAGTTGCATCTTGGTGACTTCGGTGAGCATGTTGGCCAGCTTGGTCTGCACGAGCTGCATGGCCGCGAGCGGATAGCCGAACTGCCGGCGTTCCGAGACGTAGCGGCGGGCGCGCTGGTAGCAATCCTCGGCGGCCCCGAGCGCGCCCCAGACGATGCCG
>JBFGTT010000325.1:0-4935 GCA_041565995.1 Rhodothermales bacterium | reverse complement strand
CCTTCGATGGCGCGCACGGCCAGGTCCTGGGCCTGTTGCACAGCCTGTGCCAGGCGCCCGTTGAGGCTTTCGATGTGTTGGGCCTGCTTGGCCAGGGCAGCTTCGAGGGACTGGATGCGCAGTTCGTAGACCTGTTTTTCGCCTTCCGCTTCCCGATCCAGCAGGTCCGCCTCGGCCTGCGTTTCCCGGCGGGCGATGCGGGCGCCTTGCTCCCGCGCCTCGGCCACGGCGACTTCCAACGTCTGCGGGAACGCCTCCACCTGCGCTTTCAGTGCCTCGAACGCCTTTTCCTGTTCGGCAAGGGCGTATTCGCGTTCGGCCCAGGCTCTTTCCTTGCTTCTTGCCAGGTCGTCCAGTTCACGTTTTCGCTGTTTTTGGAGCTGCTCGTCGGCCTCGGCGTCGTGCTTGTGGGCCAGCGCGCGCTGGTACTGGTACTCCTCTTCGTCGCGTTGCAGCGCTTTTTTCGTGGCTTCGGCGCGCGCTTTGACGGCGCGGGCGTATTCGGCCTGCTCGGTAGCCCATGCCTGCTGGCGTTCGGCCAGTTCTTCCCCGGCGGCTTTGCGCCGGGCAGTGTCCTCTTCGGTCAGCGCCGCCGACCGTTCCACGTACTCGTCGATGAGCCGGTCGAGCGTGTCGTCTTCGACGGTTAGGCCGTGCAAGTCCTTCACCTGGTCGGCCTGGGCCTGGGCTTCTCGCCGGAGCGCTTCGAGTTGGAGGGCTTCGGCGGAGAGTTGGGCGGAGAGGGCGTTGAGCGCCCCGCTGAGATGCGCGCGCAGGTCCGCCAGCGCCGCCACGATCCCCTCCACGTTTGCCGCCGGAGGCGCCGTCCCGGCGGCCTGGGCTTTCGCTGCGGCAGAGGCCGGCGGTGCTTCGGGCCGCGCCGCCGGAGGCGCCGGTGCGGCGGCTTCGGCTTCGAGCGCCTTCTTTTCCTGCTCCAGAAGCGTCGCCCGTGCTTGCAGGTCTTTGTGTTCCTGAAACAGTTCGTTAAAAGCCTTCAGGATCTTCGCCTTGGTGTCTCGCGACGTAGGTTGCTGAATCATGGTGGACTCCGTTCAGAAGGTCATTTCCCCGCGCCGTCGTTGCTGGAGCCGGGGCCGGCCAGGGCGCGCGAGGCAAGCGCCTGCGTCTGGTGATGGGCCGCCTGTAACTGCGCCGAGAGCTGGGCAATCTGCTCGGATTGCTGCGCGATTTGTGCCTCAAGCGACTCGATCTTCAGTTCGAACAGGCGTTGCCGGGCGGCCCGCTCTTTCGCTCGGAGCGTTGTCTCCGTCTGTAAATCCTGCCGGGTTTGCGCCAGGGCTTCTTCGCGAGCCTGCGCAACCGCCGCTTCCTGCTCCTGCGCAAAGGCCTGGGCCTGGGCCTGGTAGCGTTCGAGTTGTTCGCGGCGCGCTTCGATCGCCGCTTCGCGTTCGGCCCAGTGCGCCATTTTCTCCGCTTCCTGCTCCTGAAGACGGCGCTCCAACTGGCGCTTTTCCTCTTCGAAGGCATCGGTGGCCTGCTTGCGCTTGCGCGCCTGTTCGTACTGGTAGTCCTCTTCGGCCTGTTCGCGTTCTCGCTGCCGCAACGCGTCCTGCGCTTCGGCGTCGCGTTCGAAGGCCGCTTTTTCCTGTTCCCAGGCGGCCCGCTGTTCCGCCATCTCTTGCTCCAGTGCGGCCCGCCTGGCCTCGTGCGCGGCCTCGAAAGCCTTCAGGTTTTCCTGATGCTCCTGCAAGAGCAGGTCCAAGGCGTCGGCGGCGACCTGGAGGTTGCGCAACGCGCCGATGCGTCGCTTTTCCACGTCGATGGCGCGCCGCAGGTCGTTGAGGCGGTCGGCTTCGCCGTTGAGGGTTTCGATCAGGGCATCGATGGAGCGGCCGAAGTCCAGTTGCAAGCCGGCCACCCCCTTAACGATGGTATCGACGGTGTAGGCGGAGGCGGCTTCGACGAGCTGCCGTTCGGCTTTTTTGCGGGCTTTTTCTTCACGGGTGGTACGCTGCGCCTCGCGGGCTTTCCGCTCGGCCAGCAGTTGCGCGAAGGCGGCGGGCATCTCTGCTTTGGCGCCCTCCGGGGTGTTTGTTTGCGCCATCGTTTTTCTTCTGATTCAGTGTTTCTATCGAATGCGGGCGATGCCATCTTACGGCGTCTTTTCTGGAGCGGCAAGAGGCGCGCGCGTAGTTTTTTCCGGGCGGGCCGGTTCCTGCCCGTCGGCGTTGAGGGCGGAGGCCTCTTCCAACGCCGCCACCTCTGCCGGGTGCAGCGCCGTCAGCACGCGTTCGGGCGTCAGCGGTGCGGCGAAGGCCAGGTCGGCGTCCGGGCGGAAGGCGCGCATGGCGCGGCGGAGGGCGAAGAACACGCCGATGCCGTACATCAGCGGCGGCTCGCCGACGGCCTTGTTGCCGTAGGGGCCGAGCGGCTCGTCGGCGTTTTCCAGGAATTGCACCTGGAGGTCGTCGGGCATGAAGTAGACATCGGGGACTTTGTACGTCGCCAGCGCGCCGGAGCGCAGGCGGCCCCGCTCGTCGTACTGCAAGTCTTCCATCGTCATCCAGCCCAGCCCTTGCGCCAGGCCGCCTTCGACCTGTCCGAGATCGACGAGGCGGTTGAGCGGGCGGCCCAGGTCGTGCACGATCTTGACGCTGTCGACGGTGTAGACGCCGCGCAGGCAGTCGAGCGTGACTTCGACGAGGGCGGTGCCGTAGGTGTGGTAGGCGAAGGGCCGGCCCCGCTCGCGCTGCTTGTCGAAGTGGATGTTGGGCGTGGCGAAGAAGCCGTGGGCCGAGAGGTCGATCCGGTGCAGGTGCGCCGTCTGGACGAGCTGCTGCCACGTCCAGCCGGTGGCGCTGCCCTCGTGCAACACCTGCTCGTCCTCGACGGTGATGCGCTCAGGATCGGGCAGGCCGAGTTCTCTGGCGGCGAGGGCCTTGAGGCGATCCAGAATCTGCCCGACGGCCACCAGCACGGCGTTGCCGTTGAGCATCGTCGTGGAGCTGGCGGCGCTGGGCGACATGTTGGCGACGCGCGTGGTGTTGGTGCTCTCCAGCTTGACGCGCGCCGGGCGGACGCCGAGAGCCCGCGCGGCGACGCTGACGAGGTTGGTGCTCAGACCCTGCCCCATCTCGACGCCGCCCGTCGAGACGCTCACGCTGCCGTCGGTGTAGACGTGGACGAGGGCGCCGGCCTGGTTCATGAACGTCGTCGTGAACGAGATGCCGAAGCAGACGGGCATCACGGCGAAGCCTTTCTTCGTGGCGAAGTTTTCGGCGTTGAAGCGCTCGATGCGGCGGTCCACGGCGGCGAAGTCGTACGCCTCGGCGGCCCGGTCCCAGGTGCGGACGGCGCGCCCGTCGTGCACGCGCTGGCCGTAGGGAAACACGTCGCCGTCTTCGAGCAGGTTCTTGCGCTGGATCTCCTCACGCGGGAGGCCGAGCGCCTCCGCCGCCTTCGCTATCGCGCTCTCGATCACGAACATGCCCTGCGGCCCGCCAAAGCCCCGGAAGGCGGTGTTGGGCGGGAGGTTGGTCCGACACGAGGCGCCGAAGATGCGCACGTTGGGGACGAAGTAGCTGTTGGTGCTGTGGAAGAGGGTGCGCTCCAGCACGGCGGGCGAGAGGTCCGCCGCCGCGCCGGCGTTCTGAAAGTGGCGGGCCTCGAAGGCCAGAATTTTACCCGCGCGCGTCAGGCCGATCTTGAAGTCGGAGGCGTAGGGATGGCGCTTGCCCGTCATGCGCAGGTCTTCGTCGCGCCGCAGCACCAACTCGACGGGTTTGCCGGTGTGCCGGGCGGCCAGGGCGGCCAGGCAGGCCCACGGCGTGGCCTGGTCCTCCTTGCCTCCAAAGCCGCCGCCGAGGCGCTTCACGTCTACCTCGACCAGGTGGTTGGCCACGCCCAGGATCTTGGCCGCCATGCGCTGCCCGGCGTAGGGACTCTGCGTCGAGGAGAAGATGCGGACGCCGCCGGCTTCGAGGGGAACGGCGCGGGCGCGCTGCGTTTCCAGGTAGACGTGCTCCTGCCCGCCGATCTCGCAGGTGCCTTCGACGACGAGATCGCACGCCGCCCAGGCTTCGTCCACGTCGCCCCGCGCGAACGTGCGCGGCGTGCCGATGACTTCGCCCTGCGCAAAGGCTGCTCTGGGGTCGGTAACGACGGGCCGTTCCTCGATCTCGATCCGGATGCGCCGAACGCCTTTGCGGGCGATCTCCGGCGTCGTCGCCACGACCAGGGCCACCGGCTGCCCGACGTAGTGGACGGCGCCCTCGGCCAGCAGCGGCTCGTCCTGGATGATGGGGCCGATCTGGTTCTCGCCAGGGATGTCGGCGGCGGTCAACACGGCCGCGACGCCGCCCAGCGCCCGCGCCTCGTCAAGGTGCAGCGCGCGAATCACGCCGTGGGCCACGGGCGCGGCGCAGACGGCGGCGTGCAGCAAGTCTGCCGGCGGCGGCACGTCGTCCACGTACTGCGATGCGCCGCGCGTATGGAGGGCCGCGTCGATGTGTTTCATGGCTCCTGGCCGGAAGGGGCTGGCGTGTCTGGGTGTTGGAGTTGGGGCGCGGTTCGTTCACGGCGGCGGGGTAGGTGAAAGCGTCACCTTAATACGCCAACACTCAGTAAAACGCCTCCACGTTGATCTCCTCTGGAAACAGCCGGGCAAAGTGTGCCATCAAGAACTGCCGCACCAGCAGGCGTTTGTAGGCGGCACTGCCGCGCACGTCGCTGATGGGCGCGATTTCCTGCTGTGCCACCGCGAAGGCGCCCGCGACGGTCTCGGTGGAGACAGGCCTGCCGCGCAGGTAGGCGCACGTCTGCTTCATGAAAAGCGGCACCGGCGCCACGCCGCCCATCGCCAGGGCAACGTCCTCGATCACCCCCCCGGCGCACCGTACCCGGAGGGCGCTGTTGACCGAGGCGATGTCCAGGCAGGAGCGCTTCGAGACTTTCTCCCAGTTTATTTTGGTGCCT
>JBFGTT010000324.1:0-4969 GCA_041565995.1 Rhodothermales bacterium | reverse complement strand
GGGTTGTCCTGCCGGGTGCCGCTGCCGCCGCCGGTGGCGTTCGAGACGGCGTCGACGCCGCTCTGGATGGCGCTGTTGTCGAGGATGACCCCGTCGATGATGTAGAGCGGCTGCGAGTTGCCGTTGATGGTGGAGATGCCGCGCAACTTGACCGAGATGCCGCCGCCGGGGGCACCCGAATAGCTGCTGATGAGCGCGCCGGGCACCTTGCCGCTGAGCGCCCCGTCGAAGGTCTCGGAGGTGGTGATGCCGGCCAGTTCGCGCGCATTGAGCGTGGCGACCGAGTTGGCCAGGTTGGTCCGCTTGACGGAGGTAGCCAGCCCGGTAACGACGACCTCGTCGAGGCCCAGGATGTCTTCGGCTAGCTGGACGTCGATGCTGGTACGCCCGTCGATCCGCTCTTCGGCGGTTTTGAAGCCGACGAAGGAGAACACCAGCGTCGTCCCCTGCGCGGGCACCTGCAACTGGTACCGGCCCTCGACGTTGGTCGTGGTGCCGATGGTGGTGCCTTTGACGACGACGCTGACGCCGGGCAGTGTTTCGCCGGAAGCCTGGTCGGTGACGGTGCCGGCGACGGTGGTCTGCGCGCTCGCCGAGGAGACGCCCAGCACCAGCAGCATCAGCAGGCCGAGGCCCGTTCCGTAGAAGTATCGCATGGTCGTGTTGCGCTTGGTGAGAGGAATGGTCGCAGGAGGGGTGTGCCGCCGCGCCCGTGCTGCGTGTGTGCAGCCTGCGCGGCGCCCCCCAAAATGCTCGTTTTTGCGCGTCGATGCTCGTTTTGAGGCACCAATCGTTGCTTTCGGGCACCGAGCCGTCGGCCTCGACGGCTCGCCGGGCGCGGACGCGGCGCCTCAACAAACGTTACACGACGGCCTGAAGCGGAAGGTACGGGAAAAATCGCTACCCTTGCTTGCCTCGTGCCCCGTCTGCGCAAAAAAAGTGGCGTTTTTCGTAGCTTGCGCCTGCCCGCACCGCAACACACGGCCAAGATAGCCCTTTCTCCCTCGTCCGCTTCGGATTTGTTCCGACCTTTTCACACGCCGCGCCGATGCCCGCTCCCGAAGACCGAACCGTCCTGAGCGTCAGCGCCCTGGCAGGCCGCCTCAAGGAAGTCATCGAAACCCACTTCGGCGACGTGTGGGTCGAGGGCGAACTGTCCAACTTCCGGCGCTACCGGTCGGGCCACTGCTACTTTACGCTCAAAGACGACGCGGCGCAGCTCCGGTGCGTGATGTGGCGGGGCTACGCGCAGTACGTCTTCTTCGAGCCGCAGGACGGCATGCTCGTGCGTCTGCACGGCAACGCCTCGGTCTACGAAGTCCGGGGCGAGTTGCAACTGGTGGCCGTCTCGATGCAACTGGCCGGCGAGGGGGCGCTCCAGAAAGCCTTCGAGGAACTCAAAGAGCGCCTCTCGGCGGAGGGCCTTTTCGCGCCAGCGCACAAGCAAGCGCTACCGCCCTATCCCGAAACCATCGGCGTGGTCACCTCGGGCGACGGCGCCGCGCTGCACGACGTGCTCTCGGTACTGGGCCGGCGCTTCCCGCAGGTGCGCGTGCTCGTCTGCCCGGTGCACGTGCAGGGCCTCGGCGCCGCCGAAGAGATCGCCGAGGCCGTCGCCGCCTTCAACGCCCTGCCCCCCGGCGATGCGTTTCGCCCCGACGTGCTCATCGTCGGGCGCGGCGGCGGCTCGGCGGAGGACCTCTGGGCCTTCAACGAAGAGACCGTCGCCCGCGCCCTCTTCGCCTCGGCCATCCCCGTCGTGAGCGCCGTCGGACATGAGACCGACTATTCGATCTCCGACTTCGTGGCCGACGTGCGCGCGGCGACCCCGTCGATGGCCGCCGAACTGGTCGTGCCCGACCGCCGGGACGTCGAAGCGCTCGTGCGCGGCCTCTACGGCGCCCTCCACGACCGCCTCGCCGGCGACGTCGAGGCGCACCGCCAGCGCATCTTTGCCCTGACGCATTCGTATCGTTTTCACCGGCCCGTCGAACGCCTGCGCCGCTACCAGCAGCGCCTCGACGACCTCGCCGCGCGGCTGCACCGCAGCGCCCGGCAGCGGCTCCAGGCCCGGCAACAGCACCTGGAGACCCTACGCCGCCGCCTCGACCTGCTCGACCCGGCCCGCCCGCTCGCGCGCGGCTACGCCCGCGTCGAACGCGCCGGCCGGCCCGTGCGCGAGGCGGCCGCGTTACGCGAAAAGGACGAGATCACGATCCATTTTCTCGACGGCACGCGGCAGGCCCGCGTCGAAGCATGAAGAACCCTTGCGCCTCGGATCGTTTGAACGCCTGGCGCGTTTCGGCTCCGATTCGATACCAATCCTTTTCAGGATTGTTTGCCGGCCCTGCCGTATCTTCCGCGAGGCCTTGTCCGGGGTCCTCGCCGCATAAGACCTGCACCCATGGCTGATACGCCTGCCGATATTACGCTGGAGCTTAAGCCGGAAACCCGTCTGGCGGTCATCGACGTCTCGGAGCAGCTTGCCGAGCGGCACGGCGACGCCCTGGCGCCCTATCGCAAGCACCTCTACTGCTCCTACCACACCACCGCCGGGTACCTCGAACAGAGCCTCTGCGCCCGGATGAATTACGACCGCGCCTCTATAGAGGCCCTGGTGCAATCCGCCCAGAAACTCTTTCCGGCGGGCGCGCCCTACCGGCACGACCAGATGCACCTGCGCACGGAACTCTCGGAGGAGCAACGGCGCGTCGAACCCCCCAACGCCGACTCGCACCTGGCCTTCATCGGGCTGGGCCTCGAGAGCTGCGTCACGTACGACACCCACCCCCGCACGCCCGTTTTTTTCATTGACCTCGACGGCGTCAACGGGGCCACGCACCGACGCCGCCGGACGACCGTCGTGGGCTTCAACCGCGAGGTCGAAGTGGCCGAGCACCAGCTCGTGGTGCCCGTCTCGAACCACGCCATCGACTCGGTGAACCTGAAGGATCCTCGCCTGGGGCTGCTCGAACAGCTCAACGAGATGCTGCGGCGGTACGAGATCGGCAAAGGCCGCGTGGTGCTTTCGCTGGCCCCCGGCGAACAGCACGCCGGGCTGACGGTCAACGAGTACGAGACGCTGCTGATGAAGCACGACCTGGCCGAAGTGCTGCGCAACCCGCTCCGGTTCATGGCCGAGAAGGGCATCAACATGCTGCGCGACCCGAAGGCCATCCGCGCCAAGACCAAGAACTACGTCAAGTACGACCTGGTGCAGGTGCTCAACGAGATCATCGACGCGCTGGGCCTGAGCGAGTCGTGGGTCGAGCGCCTCATCGACAAGTTTGCCGCTGCCTCGGCCTCGCGCCGCCTGCGCATGAAGCGCTCGGTGAACCTGCTCGTCAACGCCACCGACGCCGACGGCCGCGGCGCCGTCGTACAGGGCACCTACCAGAGTCCCATCCTGGTGCAGTGGCAGAAAGCCGAGGCGCAGGCCCGCCGCGTCAACGCCCGGCTGATCCGGTTTGAGTGAGCTGTGAGCTTTCAGCGGTCAGCTTTCAGCTTCTTCCACTGACCGCTGACGGCTGAAAGCTGACCACTTCAAATCAACGACCGCGACTGTCCGCCGTCCACGTTGAGGCAGGCGCCGGTGACCAGCGAGGCCCGCTCCGAGACCAGGAAGACGGCCACGTCCGCCACCTCCTCGACCGTCCCGAAACGCCCGACGGGCAGGTTTTCGGCGACGAATTTTTTCATGCCTTCGGGATCGGTCTGCACGCGCCGGTCCCAGCTTCCGCCGGGGAAGCGGATGGAGCCGGGCGCCAGGCTGTTGACGCGGATGCCCTCCGGCGCCAGCTCCAGCGCCATGATCTTGGCCAGGCTGATGAGCGCCGACTTGGTGGCGTTGTAGATCGAGAGGCCGGGGCCGCCCGCTTCGCGCCCGAAGATGGAGGCCACGAAGAGCAGGGCGCCGCCGCCGGCCCGGCGCAGGTGCGGGATGGCTGCTCGCGCAGCGCGCACGTGCGCCCGGAGGTTGACGTCCAGGACGGCCTCCCAGTCCGCGTCGGTGGTCTCGGCGAAGGGTTTGCGGCGGTTGCCGCCGACGTTGCCCACCAGGATGTCGAGGCGTCCGAAGCGTTCGGCGGCCTGCTCGACGAGGCGTTGCGGGGCGTCGGCTTCGGTGAGGTCGAGCGGCAGGGCCAGCACCTCTGCGCCCCGCGCCTCGATTTCGTCGGCGGCGGTTTGCAGGGCGTCTTCGCCGCGCGCGCAGATCGCCACGCGGCAGCCCTCGGCGGCCAGCCTGCCCGCGATCCCCTTGCCGATGCCCCGGCTCCCCCCCGTGACGACGGCTACCTTGCCCTTGAGTCCCAGATCCATGCCGCGCTCCGTTTGGTGTGAAGAATCGTACTTGCGGCTGAGAACTACCCCAGCGCGCCGACATTTTCCAGCCGGGGCGCGCTTCTTCGCGCAAACTTTGGCAAAGGCAGAACCCGCCGCCGCCTCCGGCGTCTTTCCAACGCATCCGCCTTCCGCCCCAGCCCCCTGCCGCCATGCCCGAGAAACCCTCCCTGCCCGACGATCTGACCTTCGAGCAGGCCCTGCAACGCCTCGAAGCCCTCGTGAACCAGCTGGAGAACGACGACGCCGGCCTGGACGAAGCCCTGCGGGCTTACGAAGAGGGCGTGCTGCTGGCCCGCTTCTGCCTCGCCCGCCTCGACACCGCCGAACTCCGCGTGCAGGAACTGGCGCTGGAGTAGGGTTGAGGTGTTAAGGTGTTGAAGTGTTGAAGTGTCAGCGTTGTTCACGCAAACACTCCAACACCCCAAACACTCCAACCGCTCCGTCGTTTAACGAACCGCGTTCGACTCATTTACCCTTTATCGATCAGGCAACGATGACGTATTCCGACCTCTTCCCTGCCCTTCCCGACGCGGCTCGCTGCTGGATCTACGTGGCCGAGCGCACGCTGACGCAGGCCGAGCAGGAGGCCCTGCTCGACGCCTTGCACGCCTTCTTCGGCGGCTGG
>JBFGTT010000323.1:0-4974 GCA_041565995.1 Rhodothermales bacterium | reverse complement strand
TTCGAGACGATCAGATCCAGGTCCGTCATCGTCACAGCACGATCTTACCGGTCAGGACGTCGGGTTGGGGCACGATGGCGTCGAGCCGTTGGGCGTAGGCGTCGGAGTGGACCTGCGCCAGGACGGTGAAGACGCTACGCTGCGGCACGTTGTTGGGGATGGCCTTCGAGTCGCCGGAGGTCTGGTAGTCGCCGTCGAGCGTGCGCGACTGCCAGACGTACCGGGCCAGGCCGGCGAGCGCAGGGTCGGCCAGCAGGTCGAAGTCGAGCCGGAGGGCGCGCTGGACCAGGCCGAGGACGACCGCCGTGCGGAACCAGAAGCCGCCGTAGAGCACGCCTTCGAGCGGGATGGAGGTGGCGTGCCAGGTGTCGAAGCTGGCGCGGAGGGCCTTGTGCAGCCGCGCGGCGTAGCGCCGGTAGCCGCGCAGGTAACGCCGCTTCTCGCGCGGGTCCTCGTGCAGCAGAAAGCCCATCAGCGCGTGCAGCGTGTAGCCGGCCAGCACGGCGGAGACGTTCGAGCCGACGACGAGGCGCGTCATCCAGGGGCGCTCCCGGCGGTACCAGCGGTCGTAACGCCGCCAGATGGGCAGCAGCAACGGGCGCATACGCTCGTCGAGCAGCGCCACCGCCAGCCGCCCGTAGGTGCGGTGCCAGGGCACCAGGTACCACTCCCAGTAGTCGTTCCTGCCCCGGTTGAGCGAGTAGAAGCGGAAGAAGGCGTCGTCCTTGTCGGAGAGGTAGGCCACGTGCGCCTGCGGGTCGGCCACGTCGTCCCAGGTGATCGTCGCCAGCAGCGAGAGCTCGTAACTGGTCGATTGCCAGCGGTCCTCGCGGTCTTCGGCCTGCAGCGCCGGGAAGAGCACGCGGGCCTGGTCGGAGGGCGCCACGCGGAAGCACTTGGCCTGCGCCAGCAGCGCCGAAGCCTCCGGCAGAGCCGCGCGCAGCCGCCGGACGTCGCCCCGCAACGCCGCACGGACGCGCCGGGGCACGGGCCGGAAGGTGTTGAAAAGCAGCTTCAGCACGCACCAACCCAGGTACACCACGTTGAAACCGATCTCCCGCCTGACCTTTCGAAGCAATAGGATGATTGCTTGCATCGCGCCGCTTGCTATGCTCGCGTGACGTACCTTGCCTCCAGGGATCGCCCCGGCCCACCCCGAAAACATACTCACGCCAACGAAGGAAAGCCAGCACCCATGACCACGTACCGCGAAGCCGGCGTCGACATCGACGCCGGCGAAGAGACCGTCCGACGCATCAAGCCGCTCGTACGCCAAACCTTCACGCCGGGCGTCCTGGCCGACATCGGCGCCTTCGGCGGCTTCTTCGAACTCTCGCTCGAAGACTACCGGCACCCCGTGCTGGTCTCCTCGGTCGACGGCGTAGGCACCAAGCTCAAGGTCGCCTTCCGCGTGGGCCGGCACGAAACCGTCGGGCAGGACCTGGTCAACCACTGCGTCAACGACATCGCCGTCTGCGGCGCCGTGCCGCTCTACTTTCTGGACTATTTCTCGACCGGACGGCTCGATCCCGACGTGGCCGAGCAGATCGTCCGCGGCTTTACGACGGCCTGCCTCGACAACGGCTGCGCGCTCATCGGCGGCGAGACCGCCGAGATGCCGGATCTCTACGCGCCGGGCGAGTACGACCTGGCCGGCGCCATCGTCGGCCTCGTCGAAAAAAGCAAGATCCTCGACGGCAGCCGCGTCCAGGCCGGCGACGTGCTCCTGGGCCTGCCCTCCACCGGGCTGCACACGAACGGCTACTCGCTGGCCCGAAAGGTCCTCTTCGCCCACTTCGACGTAGACGACGCGCCGCCGGAACTGGGCGGCGAGACCGTCGGCGCGGCGCTGCTGCGCGTGCACCGATCCTACCTGCGCGCCATCCGCGCGCTGGTCGAGCGCGACGCGGCGCACGCCTTCGCGCACGTCACCGGCGGCGGACTCCCCGGCAACACGGCGCGCGTCGTGCCGGAGGGCCTCCGCGCCGAGATCGACTACGCGGCGTGGACGCGCCCGCCGCTCTTCCGGCTCATCCAACGGCTCGGCGAGGTGCCCGAAGAAGACATGCGGCGGACGTTCAACCTGGGCGTCGGCCTGGTGGCCGTCACGCCCGCCGAGCGCGCCGAGGAGGCCCTGGAAGCGCTTACGGCGCAGGGCGAACAACCGCTGGTGCTCGGGCGCGTCGCGGAGGCCGCCGAAACGTGATTTCTGGCGCCGACGGGAAACAAGTGGGGGGTGTTTTTGAGTTTCAGTCCACAGCGAAGTGAGGCGGCCTGCCGAGCGCTCGTTGCCCTTCCATCAACCCCACCTCGACCATGCTCTCGATAGCAGTCATCCTGGTGCTCAGCTACCTCGTCGGGTCCATCCCCGGCAGCGTCTGGGTGGGCAAGGGGCTCTACGGCGTCGACATTCGCGAGCATGGCAGCGGCAACGCGGGCGCCACGAACGCCTTCCGGGTGCTCGGATGGAAGGCCGGCGCGCTGGCAACCATCGTGGACCTGGGCAAAGGCCTGCTGGCCGCCGGCGTCATCGCCACCATCCGGCTCGACAACCTGCCCTCGGGCATCGAGTTCTGGCAGATCGAAACCGTGGTGCGCCTGCTGGCCGGCCTGGCCGCCATCGCCGGACACATGTATCCCGTATGGGCGCATTTCAAGGGCGGCAAAGGCGTCAACACCGCCGCCGGGGTGCTCTTCGCCCTGACGCCGGTGACGATGATGATCACGCTGGGCGTCTTCGCCGTGGTGCTCCTCTCGTCGCGCTACGTCTCGCTGGCCTCCCTGAGCGCGGCGGTGGCCTTTCCCTCGGCGGTCGCCATCCGCAAGTACGTCTTCCACGTCGACGCGCTCGACGGCAGCATCCTCGTCTTCGGCATCATCATGGCCCTGGGCATCATCTACGCGCACCGGGCCAACATCAAGCGCTTGCTCAACGGCACGGAAAGCCGCATCCGCACGTTCCGACTGGCCCGGGGGATGCGCGGGCGCGGCGAGTTGTAGGCCGTGCACGCGGCAACAGGCCGCGTCACTCGGCAGAGAAGATCCGCGAGGTTTGGTCGTGGCAACCAACATGGCAGTGCTGGGTGCAGGAAGCTGGGGCACGGCCCTGGCCGTCAGCCTGGTCTCGGGCGGGCACCGCGTCGCGCTCTGGGCGCGCCGCCCGGAAGCCGCCGCCGCCATGGACCGCCACCGGCACAACCCCACCTACCTCCCCGAAGCCGTCCTGCCCGACGCCGTCCACGTCACCGCCGACCTGCGGCAGGCCGCCGAAGACAAAGACCTCTGGGTCATCGCCACACCCTCGCACGCCGTACGCACCCTGGCCGCCGACCTGGCGCCCTACGCCCACCCGAACCTGATCGTCGTCTCCCTCGCCAAGGGCATCGAGAACGAGACGCTGATGACGACGACGCAGGTGCTCGGCGCGGTGCTCACGCCGCCGGTGCCGCACGCGCACATCGGCGTGCTCTACGGGCCGAGCCACGCCGAAGAGGTGGCCGCCGGGCAACCCACCACGCTCGTGGCCGCCGCCCCGTCGCTGGCCGTGGCCGAACAGGCGCAGGCCGCCTTCATGACGCCCCGCCTGCGCGTCTACGTCAACGACGACGTGCTGGGCGTCGAAATCGGCGGATCGGTCAAAAACGTCATGGCCATCGCCGCCGGCATGAGCGACGGCATCGGCTACGGCGACAACGCCAAGGCCGCCCTCATCACGCGAGGCATGGCCGAAATCCAACGCCTGGGCCTGGCCATGGGCGCGCAACCCGCCACGTTCGCCGGCCTGACGGGCATCGGCGACCTCGTCGTCACCTGCACCAGCCGCCACAGCCGCAACCGCTACCTGGGCGAACAAATCGGCAAAGGCAAGCGCCTGGACGAGGTGCTGTCGGAGATGCAGATGGTGGCCGAGGGCGTCAAGACCACCGCGTCGGTCTACGCCCTGGCGCGACGCTACAGCATCGAAATGCCCATCACCGAGGCGGTCTACGCCATCCTCTTCGAAGGCAAAAAACCCGCCGACGCCGTGCAGGAATTGATGACGCGTTCGGCCAAGCAGGAAGACTGGCTGCCGGAAGCGTTGCAGGGTCACGCCTCATAACTGCCATCGGCGCCTGCGGAGAACCCCGGGCAGGCGCACGGCTCGCCGCCGCAACGGCCCCCGCATGGCCGCAGCACCCCACGTCTCGCTCCGAAAAAAGCCGCCCGTTCTTTCGCCATGACCCTTCGGGAGCTTGCTCAACTGGTCGCGTTGGGAGAGGGCCTGCACCTGGAGTTCAAGCGCCGCGTGCCCGCCGCCGAACGCATCGCCAAAGAGGTCATCGCCTTCGCCAACACCCGGGGAGGACGCCTGCTGCTCGGCGTGGCCGACGACGGCTCCGTCGTCGGCGTGCGCGACGCCGAAGAAGAAGAGTTCGCCCTGCGCCGCGCCCTCGACCGGCACTGCCAGCCCCACCTCGACGTCGCCACCGAACGCATCGCCGTCACCAAAAAGCGCGACGTGATCGTCGTGACGGTGCCCAACAGCCCCGACAAACCGCACTTCCTGACCGACGGCGAGACGCCCGCCAACGCCTACGTCCGCGTCGATCACATGAGCGTCGAGGCCAGCCCCGAAGCCGTACGCCTGATGCGCCTGCGCCGCGCCCCCACCGACGTGCTCTTCGAGTTCGGCGAAAAAGAACAGGCGCTCATGCGCTACCTCGATAGCTACGGCCGCATCAGCGTCGAGCAGTTCGCCAGCCTGGCCGACATCTCCCCGCGCCGCGCCTCCCACACGCTCGTGCTGCTCACCCGCGCCAACGTCCTCCAGTTCCACGCCGACGCCAAGGAGGACTACTTCACGCTGGCCTACAACGAGGCGGTCTGAAAGAGGGCGTGTGAGAGAACCTCGCCGGATGCCCTTCAAACCGCAGAGGGGGCCGCCGAGGCCTTCATACGAAACCTGATGAAAGCGTTGTGCAACGCATTGTGTGG
>JBFGTT010000322.1:0-4985 GCA_041565995.1 Rhodothermales bacterium | reverse complement strand
CGCCGCTGGCCGAGTACCTGGAGGAGTGAGTTAGGTATGGGGGTATGGATGTATGGACGTGTGGACGTTGCCCCCTCCACACGTCCATACGTCCACACGTCCACACGTCCCCCTCACCCCTCATCCTGCGCCTGCTTCGTCACCTTCTCGATCTCCCGCTCCAGGTCTTTGAGCAGGCGGCGGGCGTCCTTCTCGGCGCGGCGCTGGGCCAGCCGGCCGGGCGCCTTGCGCTCGGCGCGCTCGTCGAGCCAGCCCCGCACCAGCGCCACGACGGCGCCGATCACGACGGCGGCCACCACGCCCCAGAACAGCAGCCCCGCCGCCGCCGAGAGCACCCACAGCAGCACCAGCAGCACCGCAAGGCCCAGCAGCCAGGGAAGCACGTCTTTCATCCGTCTATCCTCCACGCTCGTCGCGTCGTGGTGTGCCCCGGCGGCGCCGTTACGTAGGCCGCCGGACGCTTGCCTCACTAGACGGATCGAACGGGGCGCGGGTTGCGCCGGGCGCGGCTACTTGCGCAGCAGCTTGAAGGCGTGGCGCCAGGAGTTGTTGCGGAAGCCGTAGACGATCCAGAGCATCGCCAGGGCTTCGAGCAGCCGCGCCCCCTCAATGCCGCCGATGTCGATCACCGGCCAGCCGAAAGCGGCACAGACGTCCGCGACGGCCTTTTTGGCGGCTTCGTCGTCGCCGCACAGAAACATGTCGGGCGGGCCGCCGGCATACTTCGGATCCACCATGTCGGCGTTGTTGACGGTGTTGAAGGCCTTGACGACGCGGGCCTGCGGCAGCCAGCGCTGCACCTGCTCGCCGCCGGAGTCGGTGTGGCCCAGGACGAGCGTGGGGACGCCGCCTCCGCTGAAGTCGAGCGGGTTGGTCACGTCGATGACCACCTTGCCGGCCAGGTTGGCGGGGTCGGCCAGACGGAGGGCGTTTTCGGTGCCGCTCCAGCTCGTCGCCAGCACGGCCACGTCGGCGAAGGCGGCGGCCTGGGCGTACGTGCCCGCCGAGGCGTGCGCGCCCTGCTGCGCCACCCACGCCTGCACCTTGTCGCCGTCGGGCGTGCGGGTGCCCATCATCACGTCGTGGCCGCGCGCGGCGAACCCGGCGCCCAGCGCCCGCCCCACGTCGCCCGAACCGAAGATGCCTATCTTCATGGCGTTGCTCCGTCTACGATTGTTTGGATTTGAAAACTCCTCCGAAGCTCCAAGATAGCAAAAGTGCACGTGCCTGTCCGCTGATTTCTTGGGCCGGGATGCGTATCATAGAACCGAACGGCGTCGCTCCGACGCCCTCCGGCACCAGGGCTTTTGGCTATGGATGACCTCGTGCAGTACGCCGTGCGCGACCGCGTGGCGACGCTCACCATGAACCGCCCCGACAAGCGCAACGCGCTCAACGCCGCGCTGGTGACGGCCCTCCAACGCGCGCTGGCGCAGGCCGACGCCGACGAGGCCGCGCGCGTCGTCGTGCTCACCGGCGCCGGCACCGCCTTCTCCGCCGGCGCCGACCTGGCCGCCCTCGAAGCCCTGCAAACCGCCGCACCCCTCGACAACGCCGCCGACTCGGCGCACCTGGCCGGCCTCTTCGAACAGATCTACCTCCTCTCGAAACCCGTCGTCGCCCGCGTCAACGGACACGCCGTCGCCGGCGGATGCGGCCTGGCCGCCGTGTGCGACTTCTCCGTCGCCGCCGCGACCGCCAGGCTGGGCTTTACGGAGGTCCGCATCGGGTTCGTGCCGGCCATCGTCATGGTGTTCGTGCTGCGCAAGCTGGGCGAAGCCGCCGCGCGCGACCTGCTGCTGCGCGGAGCGCTCGTCTCCGCCGAAGAAGCCGCCGCCCTGGGCCTGATCTCCCGCGCCGTGCCCGCCGCCGACCTCGACGCGGCGGTGGACGCGCTGGCCCGCGAAATCGCCACCGAAACCAGCGGCTCGGCCGTGGCCCTGACCAAACAGATGATGGCGCACCTGCCGGGCATGGGCCTGCGCGAAGCCCTCGCCTACGCCGCCCAGATGAACGCCTTCGCCCGCAGCACCGACGACTGCCGGGCCGGTATCGCCGCCTTCCTCGCCCGGACCGATCCGCCCTGGCGCGCAGGCGCCTGACCGCGCCCACGCGAACCCCCGACCTCGATCCGTCATGGACGCTGCCCCGAAGGCGACGGACCACCTGCCCCCGCCTTTCTACGACGACGGCTGGCCCCGCAAGACCGCGCCGGCGGCGCGGGCGCTCTGGCACTGGCACCTGCGCCTGGCGCATCCCGCCGCGGCGTCCGGCGGCGCGGCGTTCTTCGAGGAGGAGCGCCGGCGGGCCGAAGCCGCCGAGCCGCTGCGCCTGCTGCCCGACGCGGTGACCGAAGCCGCCTACGCAGCCTGCCGCGCCCACAGCCTGCCACGGACGCTGCTGGCCGACCAGGTGGCCGCCTCGGCGCGCTGGCTCGGCCCCCTCCGCTTCGACGCCTACGCGGCGCTCGACGCCTTCGTGGGGCAGTGGGCCGGGGCGCACGCCCGCCTGCTGGCTCGCCTGGCCGGCCTCTCCGCCTCCTGGCAAACCCGGCACGTCGACGAACTGGCCCGCGCCTTCTTCCTGACCGCCCGCCTGGCTCGCCTCCCCGACGACCTCTCCCGCGACCGGCTCTTTGTGCCCCTCGACGAGGTCGCGCAGGCCGGAGTCACGCTCGACGACCTGCGCGCCGGCACGATCAGCCCGGCCGTCCGCAAGCTGCTCTGGAAACAGGCCGTGCGCGCCCGCGACGCCTTCGCGCAGGCCCTCCCGCTGGCCGGAGACCTGCCCCGAGGACGCCGGCGAGCCTTCAAACGGGGGTGGCTGGGCGGCCTCGAAGTCCTCAACGAAATCGAACGGCGCGGCTTCGACGTGTGGACGCGCCCGGTGACGCTCTCGGCGGTGCAGCGCTTCCGCGTGCGCCTGCAAGCGCTGGTGGGCAAGACGGCCTTCCGGTAAGGACGCGGCGGGGGAGGGAACCGCATGCAACGCGGCCCGGCCTGCTTGCAGGGTCGGCCTCTCCGTGCTACCTTGAACGGGGGCGTCGCCCCCTCTGCCGCATCTGCCAGCGAAGCACGATCGCCGTTCATGAACCGCATCACCTTCACCTTGCCCGACGTAGGCCTTCGAGAAATACGCGGCATGGTGTACGTCGCCGATGGCTTTCTCGTGCTCAAGATCCAGAATGCCCTCCTGGGGATGCTCGATACCGAAAAGGAGATCGTGAGGATCGAGCCGGGGGCGTTGGAAGACCTCCGCATCAAACGGGGCCTTTTCGTGGATCGGCTGGTGCTCCAGCCCCGGCGGATGGACTTGTTGGATCTGATTCCCGGCGAACATCGCGTTGCGGTTCAACTGCGGGTGTGGCGCAAGTATCGGCGAGAGCTGGAGCGCCTGATAGAGGAGTTTGAGGCATTAAGCTGAAGTAAAGGACGCCCGTAGTTTTACAGAAGAAACCCGCCAACTCCCATTCCAAAGAAACCGGATAACCGGAGAGAACCATGGCAAAGTCACCGAAGACCCCAGAGACCCGCGCGGCCAAAGAGATCCGGCGCCTGATTCGCAAACACAAGTGGGCGCGGCGTTTCAAGGACGCCCTGGCCGAAGCCCAGCAGGCCGTCGTCGACAACGACATCGACACCTTCCCGCAGATCCAGCCGGGCAACCCGCAACAGATCCTCCACCCCGACGATCTCGACACCTACTACGCGTACGTGGACTGGCTCGTCCGCTGGGTCCCGCGCGACGTCGTCGTCAAGGGCGTCAGCCAGCGCAACGTCTACAACGACATCGTCAACTTCTACTTCATCCTCGCCCAGGACGCCGTCAGCGACCTGCAAGTGCCGATCCGGCCCGAGAGCGAGCCGATCGACTTCGAAAAGTACCCGCTCTCGCAATGGATCGTCGATTTCGCCAGGCAATGGGGCGCCTTCCTGGACACGCCGGAGTCCGCCGCGCACGTCCCCACCTTCGAGGATGATCCCAACTACAACTGGGACGAATACATGCCCCCGCCTTCCGGCTACCGCACCTTCAACCAGTTCTTTGCCCGACACGTCAAGCCCGGCATGCGGCCCATCGCGGGCCTGAACGACCCCGGCGTCATCGTCTCGCCGGCGGATTGCACCTTCGTGGGCTGGTGGCAGATCGGCCAGACCAACCAGGTCTACGTCAAGAATGTGCAGTGGTCGATCGAGGACTTGTTGCAGGGGAGCCGCTACGCCGAGCGCTTCAAAGGCGGGGTCTTCACGCACAGCTTCCTCAACACCTACGACTACCATCGCTGGCACACGCCGGTGGAAGGCACCGTGCTCGAGACCTTCGTGGTCCCGGCCCTGTGCTACCTGGACGTCGGCCTGGAGGTGGACCCGCAGAGCGGCCTGCCGGTCATCACCGCCTATGACGGCACCGGATACCAGTTCCTCCAGTCGCGCGGCGTCGCCATCATCGACTCCCCGATCGGCCTGGTGGCCTGCATCCCCATGGGCATGGCGCAGGTCTCGTCGGTGAAGTTCACGGCTGACGTGGGCGTGACGCTCCACAAGGGCGAGGAACTGGGCTACTTCCAGTTTGGCGGCTCCGATTTCGTCATGGTGTTCGAACGCGCCGCCAACGTCAGGCTGCTCGGCACGCCGCTGCTCGACGACTGGCCCAACGTCCACGTCCAGCAAGGCGCCTGGATCGGCAACGCCTATCCGTATCGGTTCAAGTGATACGGAGGGGGAAAATCAGTTGCGCATCATGCAGCGTGTGGGAGTATGGGGGGTGGGAGGATGGGAGAAAAAAAGCCCCCCCACCCATCCTCCCACACCCCATCCTTTTTACGATGTACAACGAATCATCCCAGATTCCGTATGATATCAACGCTCTGAAAATGCTGTGCAAGCTTGCCCGCGTGTCATCCCGAACGAACGTGAGGGATCCCCGTCGGTAAAACCAGGCTTATATCAACGCTCTGAAGAAGCTGTGCAAGCTTGCCCGCGTGT
>JBFGTT010000321.1:0-5020 GCA_041565995.1 Rhodothermales bacterium | reverse complement strand
CGAACATGCCCTGCGGCCCGCCAAAGCCCCGGAAGGCGGTGTTGGGCGGCAGGTTGGTCTGGCACGAAGCGCCGAAGATGCGCACGTTGGGGATGAAGTAGCTGTTGGTGCTGTGGAAGAGGGTGCGCTCCAGCACGGCAGGCGAGAGGTCCGCCGCCGCGCCGGCGTTCTGGAAGTGGCGGGCTTCGAAAGCCAGGATCTTGCCCGCGCGCGTCAGGCCGATCTTGAAGTCGGAGGCGTAGGGATGGCGCTTGCCGGTCATGCGCAGGTCTTCCTCGCGCCGGAGGACCAGCTCGACGGGCTTGCCGGTGTGGCGGGCGGCGAGGGCGGCCAGGCAGGCCCACGGCGTGGCCTGGTCCTCTTTGCCCCCGAAGCCGCCGCCGAGGCGCTTCACGTCCACCTCCACCAGGTGGTTGGCCACCCCCAGGATCCTGGCCGCCATGCGCTGCCCGGCGTAGGGACTCTGCGTCGAGGAGAAGATGCGGACGCCGCCGGCTTCGAGGGGGACGGCGCGGGCGCGCTGCGTCTCCAGGTAGACGTGCTCCTGCCCGCCCACGTCGCACGCGCCTTCGACGACGAGGTCGCACGCCGCCCAGGCTTCGTCTACGTCGCCCAGGGCAAACGTGCGCGGCGTGCCGATGACGTCGCCCTGCGCAAAGGCTGCTCTGGGATCGGTGACGATGGGCCGTTCCTCGACGTCGATCTGGATGCGCCGGACGCCCCGGCGGGCGATCTCCGGCGTTGTCGCCACGACCAGGGCCACCGGCTGCCCGACGTAATGGACGGCGCCCTCGGCCAGCAGCGGCTCGTCCTGGATGATGGGGCCGATCTGGTTTTCGCCGGGGATGTCGGCGGCGGTCAGCACGGCCACGACGCCGCCCAGCGCCCGCGCCTCGTCGACGTGCAGCGCGCGGATCTCGCCGTGGGCCACGGGCGCGCCGAAGACGGCGGCGTGCAGCAAGTCTGCCGGCGGCGGCACGTCGTCCACGTACTGCGACTCGCCGCGCGTGTGGAGGGCCGCGTCGATGTGTTTCATCGGTTTGGCTCGAAAGGTAGCAGTAGTTGGAATAGAACGCGGATGCTGCGGATTTAGCGGATTGGCACGGATCTGTTGTCAATAAATCCGCGCGTATCCGCCTGATCCGCTTTTCATTAAAACAATCAATAAAACGCCTCCACGTTGATCTCCTCCGGAAACAGCTTCGCAAAGTGCGCCATCAAGAACTGCCGCACGAGCAGGCGTTTGTAGGCGGCGCTGCCGCGCACGTCGCTGATGGGCGCGATCTCCTGCTGCGCCACCGCGAAGGCGCCCTCGACGGTCTCGGCGGAGACCGGCCTGCCGCGCAGGTAGGCGCACGTCTGCGCCATGAACAGCGGCACCGGCGCCACGCCGCCCATCGCCAGGGCCACGTCCTCGATGACCCCGCCGGCGCACCGCACCCGGAGGGCGCTGTTGACCGAGGCGATGTCCAGGCAGGTGCGCTTCGAGACCTTCTCCCAGTTGATCCTGGTGCCGGGCGCAGGCTCCGGGATCCGCATCTCGGTGAGGACCTCCGCCGGCGTCTTGTCGAGCACTTTGTATCCCCGGTAAAACGCGGTGAGGGGCACGGTGCGCACCGCGTCGCCGTCCTTGAGCACCAGCAGCGCTTCCAGGGCCAGCAGCAGGATGGTCATGTCCCCGATGGGCGAGGCGTTGACGACGTTGCCGCCCAGCGTGGCCCGGTTGCGGATCTGCACCGAGGCGATCAGGAACATGTAATCTTTGATGGCCGGGATGATTCGGCGGACGTCGGGATGGTTGGCGAAGTCCTCGAACGTCGTCAGCGCGCCGACGCGGAGGAAGCCGTCGCTACGCGCGATGCCCTGCATCTCCGGGTGGAGGTTGAGCACGTGCACGGGCGCTTCGGGCAGGACCTCGCCCTGCTGCACGTAGATGTCGGTGCCGCCGGCGATGAAGACCTCCGGCGCGGCCTGCCCGTTGGGCCGGGCCGGCGGCGGGATGGTCCGCAGGCGCGCGGGCATCTCCAGGAAATACGCCGGCAGCATCCCCCGCTCAACCAGCGCCGCCACCCCCGTGCCCGCGCCGACGGCGGCTTGCAGGTGATGGAGGGAAGCCTTCAGCGAGCGGTAGCCGGTGCAGCGGCAGAGGTGGCCGCCGAGCGCCTCCTTCACCCCCTCGCCGTCGATCTCGACGCCCTCCTGCATCAGGTAGCCGGTCAGCGAGACGACGATGCCCGGCGTGCAGAAGCCGCACTGCGTGGCGCCTTCGTCCACGATGGCCTGCTGCACGGGCGAGAGCCCTTCGACGTTCAGCCCTTCGACGGTGACGAGGTGCTTGCCGTGCGCCTCGCCGAGGGGCATCAGGCAGGACGTGACGGGCCGATAGACGAGGCGCGCGCCCTCCAGCGTGCCGATGAGTACGACGCAGGCGCCGCAGTCGCCTTCGCGGCAGCCCTCCTTGGTGCCCGGCAGGCCGGCGCGGCGCACGAAGTCGAGCACGAGCGTCTCGGCAGGCTCCGCCGTGCGGACGTCCTCGTCGTTGAGGTAGAATGGGCAGGCAGCGGTCATCGCAGCTTCCTCCATGCAAGGATCTGCCGGACGCACAGGGTAATTCGGTTGGATGAAATCTGCCGGGAGATGTTCCAGCGGCGGCGCGGCGCGGCCCGGCACGCGACGGGCGGATTCCTTGTTTTTTTCTGCGTACCTTGCCCCCTACGATTCACTTTTCAAAACGTCGAGGAGGTGCACCATGAACGCGCACACGCAAGAACTGCAAGGCCTGATCGACCAGCTCAAGACCGGCGGCAAAGACATCGCTTTTGCGCCGGGCAAGACCTACGAGATCGACGAACCGCTGCGCGTTCCGGGCGCCACGCACTTCAGCATCCGGGGCCGAGGCACGACCATCACGCAACTCACCGACAACCAGCCCGTCTTCATCTTCGAGATGGGCGACAGCCACCACTTCGAACTCGCCGGCCTGACCCTCCGGTGGAAAAACCTCCAGGATCACGGCAACCAGAACGCCGTCGGCGTGCTGCTCGACGGCGGGGCGCGCTCGGCCAACGGCTTCTACGACGCCGTCTTCCGCGACCTCACCTTCGACCGCGGCTTCCGGGGCATCGCCACGCAGTACTTCGGGCGGCCCCTTGAGAACAACCAGATCGCCGTGTGGGATTGCCACTTCGACGCCGTCAAGGGTGTGGGCTTGAGCGGGGCGACGCTCTACCTCTCGGCCAACATCGGCATGCCGGGCAACACCTTCTCGCGGATCTCGGTGCGGCAGTACACCTGGGATGCCGCCAATGCCCGCAACGTGATGATCGAAAACAAGGAACCGCAACTGGTGCTCTCGGCCCAGCGCGGCTTCTTTGCCGACCGCCTCACCCTCGAAGGCTCCTTCGGCCCGGCGCTCTGGTTCGACTCCTCGGGCGGCTTCGTCGGCTGCCTGCGCTTCGAGTGGGTGCGCCTGACGCAGCCGGGGCAGTGGATCGTCTACTTCGGCGGGGGCAACTACAGCTTCGGCCTGATCGACTTCGGATGCGACCTCAAGCTCGTCGAGCCGGGCGTCGTGCTGGCCAACCCGGTCTACGCCGGCGTGCTGATCAAGGCCGAAACCGCCGCGCACACCAGCGTCGTCGTCGAAAACCTGCTGACGGCCACCATCAACTCGAACGCTTTTCAACTGCGCAGCGACGAGGAGTGCGTTCGGTTTCTGGGCATTCCGGAGTCCAACCTCTACGTGCCGCCGGTCCATACCAGGCCCGGAAACGATCCTCCCGGCGCCAACCCGCCGCCGAATTCGTCCGGGAAGAAAAAGAAGAAATGGTGGTGGCCGTTTTAGCAACGTGGGCCGTGCGGCGGTGCCTTGCTCGTCGGGGCAGGTTGTAATACCTTTAGGGCGCCTTTCCGACGGAAAGGTCCTCGTCGATCCTTCCGAACGATTCGGGCCGCACCGCATGGCTCAAGCAGGCACCGCCACCCATCCGCTCCGCGTCGCCATCGTGGGGGCCGGTCCCGCCGGATTTTACGCCGCCGGCCACCTCTTCAAGCAGAAAGACCTGGTCGTGGAGGTCGATATGTTCGACCGGCTGCCGACGCCGCACGGGCTGGTGCGCGCCGGCGTGGCCCCCGACCATCAAAAGATCAAAAGCGTCACGCGCGTCTTCGACAAGACCGCCGAAGCGCCGGGGTTTCGGTTCTTCGGCAACGTGGACTTCGGCACCCACCTGTCCCTCGACGACCTCAAGCGCCACTATCACCAGGTCTGCTTCTCCACCGGCGCCCAGATCGACCGCCGCCTCGACATTCCCGGCGAGGACCTCGAGGGCAGCCACTCGGCCACCGACTTCGTGGCCTGGTACAACGGCCACCCGGACTACCGCCACCTCACGTTCGACCTCTCGCAGGAGGGCGTGGCCGTCGTGGGCGTGGGCAACGTGGCCGTAGACGTGGCGCGCATCCTGTGCCGCACGCCCGAAGAACTGGCCGCCACCGACATCGCCGACTATGCCCTCGAAGCCCTGCGCCAGAGCCGCGTCCGCGAGGTCTACATGCTCGGACGGCGCGGCCCGGCGCAGGCCGCCTTCACCAACGTCGAAGCCAAAGAACTGGGCGAGTTGCCCGGTGCCGACGTGCACGTGCCCCCCGGCGAAGCCGCCCTCGACCCGCTCAGCCAGGCCGACCTCGACGCCGAGCCGGACCGCACGCAGGTCCGCAACGTCGAGATCGTGCAGGACTTCGCCACGCGCGAGCGCACGGGCAGGCCCCGGCTGCTGACCCTCCGCTTCCTCGTCTCGCCCGTCGAGATCCTCGGCGACGGCGCCGGGCGCGTGGGCGGCCTGCGCCTGGTGCGCAACGAACTCTACCGCAACGAGGACGGGCGGTTGCGTCCCCGCCCCACCGACCACTTCGAGACCCTTCCGGTGGGGTTGGTCTTTCGCTCGGTGGGGTACCGGGGTGTGCCGCTGCCCGGCGTGCCCTTCCACGACCGCTGGGGCGTCGTTCCCAACGAGCAGGG
>JBFGTT010000320.1:0-5023 GCA_041565995.1 Rhodothermales bacterium | reverse complement strand
TGGGGCGTCGACGTGCGCAACGCCGACGGCCTGATCGTCCTCAGCGACATGACCACCGGCTTCTGGGCCTTCCGGCTGGAAGGCTTCGAGGGCTGGAACGGCGAAGACTACGGCGTACCCAACGTCTCCAGCGCCCAAAACTGGGACGCCGGCCCGATTCGGGAATAGGTATGGACGTGTGGGGGTATGGACTCATGGACGTTTTTTGGGTGAACCCTCGTCTCTACGTCCTCTCGTCGGCTCGTCCTCTTCAACCATCCACCATCTCACCGAAAACGGCATGAAAACGCATCGTGCTTCGAGAGCCACCGTCCTTTTCCTTTTCGCCGCTGCGCTGCCGCTCTCGCCCGCCCTGGCGCAGTGGACGCCGGAGAAGCCCGGCAGCGACAACATCGAGGTCCTCGGCCACATCCCGCTGGGGCCGCGCCTCAGCGTGGCGGACATGGAACTCGAACAGGAACTCGCGCGGCCCTACGCCTACGTCGCCCGCATGGTCTACGGCGACGACGGGCCTAAGGGCACCGACATCATCAGCATCGCCGACCCGGCCCATCCAAAGGTGCTCTACCGCTGGCGCATCGAGAACCAGGACCTGCACCTGCCCACCGGCGGCATGGACGTGAAGTACTTCAAGTGGAAGGGCCGCTACTACGTCGTGCAATCGCTGCAATTCGGGCAGGGCGGGCCGAACAACGACCTCGGCGCCGTCGTGCTCGACGTGACGGGGCTGCCCGACCCGGCCACCGTGCGCGAGGTGGCGCGCCTCCGCGAGCCGGAGTTGCCCGGCGGCTTCCACAACATCTTCATCTACAAACATTCGAGCGGGCGCGTGCTGCTGCTGACGACCGTCTCCGGCCCCTTCGCCAACGTCTACGACCTGGGCCTGGTGGTCGAGGGCAAGCCGGAGGCGGCGCGCATCGCGCAGGTGCCCGTGCCGCAGACGCCCGAGAGCCGGGGCGGGCGCGGCTACCACGACTTCTACGTCGGCTACCACCCCGAGAGCGGCCAGGACCGCTTCTACGGCGGCGGCACTGGCGGCTACTACCTCTACGACATCACGGATCTTGAGCAGCCCCGGCTGCTGGTGACGCTCACCGGCATCAACGGCGTGCGCTACGGCCACACCTTCACCCCCTCCTCCGACGGGCGCTACGTGGTGGCCGAAACCGAGTACCAGTACGCCCCCCTGCGCATCTTCGACCTCAAGCCCGCCCTCGACGGCGAAGTGCAAAACATCCGCAACCCCATCTCGGCCTGGACCGCCGACTGGCGCAACCTGACACACAACCACGAGGTCCGCTGGCCCTACGTCTTCGTCTCGGGCTACCTCGACGGCCTCCAGATTTTCTCGCTGATGGATCCCAAGAACCCCGTCACCGTTGCCTACTACGACACCTACCTCGGCCCGCCCAACGAGGATCGCTACCCGGTGTTCAACGGCGCCTTCGGCGTGGACGTGCGCAACGTCGACGGATTGATCGCCGTCAGCGACATGAGCACCGGCTTCTGGACGTTCCGCATGGAGGGCTTCAACGGCTGGAACGGCGAGGACTGGGGCGTGCCCAACATCTCCAGCGTGCAGCCCTGGGACGAGGGGCCGGCAGGCACCCCGCCCACCGGCTCGCGCTGAGCCTAAAACGGATCGCGAAAGATGCGTACCCTTGCGAAGGACAGGCCCCGCGTAGCGGCAGGGGCCGGCGCGGCGCTGGCGCTGCTGCTGATCGTCCCACTGGCGGCGTTCGGGCCGACGGCGGCGGGCGGCGCGGCAGACGCGTGCGTGGCGGCGGACACGGACCCGCCGGCGTACTACAAAATCGACTTGGTGCCGACGAGGCGGATTCCCGGCACGAAGCGGGCCACCGGGGTCGGCTACGTGACCTTCGCCCGGTCGCCCTTCGCCGTGGCCGTCTCACCCGAGGGCAGCTACGTCTACGACCTGACGCTGTCGGTGGCGCAGCTTCGCCCGCCCCGGCAGGGCGTCTACGTGGCCTGGGTCTCGACGCCCGACCTCGACCAGGTCCGCCGCCTGGGTGTGCTCGACGCCGCGATGCAGGTCAAAGGCCGGGTGGACTGGAACAAGTTCCTGGTGATCATCACGCTGGAGCCTTCCGCCGACGACCTGGGCGCGACGTGGACCGGGCCGGTGGTGCTGCGGGGTCTCTCGCGTAGCGGGCTGATGCACACGATGGCCGGGCACGGCCCCTACCAGCAAGAACCCTGCGCCACGTACGGGTTTAATTGAGGATTGCGGGAAGAGGGGCTTCTCCGCAACCATTTTTCATTTCCCATCGCCGTATGCTGAGGACAGCCGCTCTTTTTTTCGGAATCTTCCTCGCGCCGGCTCTGGCCCTGGCGCAGGGGCACGAGGGCCACGGGATGCACCACGGCGCGGCGGACGGCGCCGCCTGGCGCATGCCGCCGATGGACCCGACGATGCCCATGATGCCCGGCCTCGAAGACGAGCTGCCCCCCGTGGCGCCCTTCCTGGCCGGCATGGGCATGGATCCGTCGATGTTCCCGGAGGCCCGGCCCAGCGAGGTCGTCGAGATGGCCGACGGCGACACGCTCGACCTGGCCGCCACGCTCGTGCGGCGCACCTTGCGGGGGCGCGCCTTCGTGATGTACGGCTACAACGGGCAGTATCCGGGGCCGCTGCTCAAGGTGTCGCAGGGCGCCACCGTCTTCGTACGTTTCCGCAACGAGATCGAACTGCCGACGACGGTGCACTGGCACGGCGTGCGCCTGGACAACCGCTTCGACGGCGTCCCGTTCGTGACGCAGGCCCCCGTCGAGCGCGGCGAGGCGTTCACCTACGAAGTGCACTTCCGCGACGCGGGCGTCTACTGGTACCATCCGCACATGCGCGAGGACATCCAGCAAGACCTCGGCCTCTACGGCAACCTGCTCGTCGAGCCGCCGCAGGCCGAGTACTACGGCCCCGTCCACCGCGAGCAAGTACTGATCCTCGACGACCTTTTGCTCGACGAGCGCGGCCTGATCCCCTACGGCGGCGAGGCCCCCACGCACGCGCTCATGGGCCGCTTCGGCAACCTGATGCTCGTCAACGGGACAACCGACTACCGGCTCACGGTGCGGCGCGGCGAGGTGGTGCGTTTCTTCCTGACCAACGTCGCTAACGCGCGCACCTTCAACGTCGTCTTCGGCGGGGCGCCCGTCAAGGTCGTCGCCTCCGATGTCGGCAAGTTCGAGCGGGAGCAGTGGGTAGGCAGCGTGCCGATAGCGCCGGCGGAGCGCTACGTGGTCGAGGTGCGCTTCGACACGCCGGGCCAGGTGGCGCTGACCAACTCGATCCAGGCCATCAACCACTTCCGGGGCGAGTTCTACCCGCACGTCGATACCCTCGGCCTCGTCACCGTCGCCGACGAGCCGGCGGCGCAGGACCTCCGCGAAGCCTTCGAACGCCTGCGCGACCACGCCGACGTAGCGCGCGACCTCGAAGCCTTCCGCCCCCACTTCGACCGCCCTCCCGACCGCGAACTCGAACTGACGCTCCGCGTCGAGGGCCTGCCCGTCTCCATCGTCCGGGCCATGGAGATCGACACGCTCTACGTGCCGCCGATGGAGTGGAACGACGCCATGCCCATGATGAACTGGCTCTCTACCGGCACGCAAGTCACCTGGATCCTGCGCGAACCGGCCACGGGCCGCGAAAACATGGACATCCGGTGGGACTTCACCGAGGGCGAGGTGATCAAGCTTCGCCTCTTCAACAACCCCAGGACCTTCCACCCGATGAACCACCCCATCCACGTCCACGGGCAGCGGTTCCTGGTCCTGGAGATGGACGGCGTCGAGAACCCGAACCTGGTCTGGAAGGACACCGCCATCGTCCCCGTCGGCTCGACGATGGACGTGCTGATCGACCTGTCGAACCCCGGCGACTGGATGCTGCACTGCCACATCGCCGAACACCTGCACGCGGGCATGATGCTCGGCTTCAGCGTGCGGGCGCAGGACTCGGCGCAGTAGCGCCGGCAGGCCCTTCGGCCATCCGTAACAGTTTTGTGTAGAGACTGGCGCGGCGGCGCATCCTGTAGTATGTTTGGGCGTTTCGCCCGACGGTCCCCTCCGCAAGCCTGCCACCTGATTGCCCGTCCCCACCACTTCTCACCTAGTCTTCGAGAACCTGCCATGCAAAAGCCCTCCCCCCTCCCCCGCCTGATCCCCTGCCTGCTGCTGGCTGCCCTCCTGGCGACGGGGTGCAGCCCCCGGCCCGTCCAGGTCCTCGCCGTGCGCGGCCCCGACAGCCTGCGGACGAGCCAGCCCGGCACGTTCGAGGCCGAGACGAACGAAGAAGCCAAGCCGCCCGTCATGTTCGACTGGACCTTTGCCGACGGCAACACGGCAGAGGGCAACCCCGCCACGCACGCCTTCGACCGGCCCGGCAACTACACCGTGACGGTGACCGCCTCCAACCGCAAGGGCAAGTCGAGGGATACGGGGCAGACCTCGGTGGTCGTCTTCACGCCGCCGGTGCCCGCGCAGATCGTCACGCTCCTGGCCGATCCGACGAACCCGGACACCCGCACGACGGTCCGCTTCAGCGCCAACGTGCGGGGCGACACGCCGTTGAGCTACGCCTGGAGCTTCGGCGACGGCGCCACCGGCAGCGGCACGACGCCCACCCACACCTACGACGAACCCGGCATCTACACCGTATCGCTGCGGCTCTCGAACAAGGCCGGCGATGACCAGCGCACGATGTCGCTGACGGTCTCGCCCTACGAGGCCGCCTATTGCGCCGAGCTGGTGGAGATGAACGCCGCCCTCTTCGACCGCAACGCCAGCGTCCTGACGCCGTCGGCAGAGCAGGCCCTCCGCGAAAACCTGACGATCCTGCAAGACTGCCCCAACGTGAACGTCCGCGTCGAGGGGCAGGCCGGGCCGTTCGAGCGCAACCCGCAGCGGCTCTCGGAAGACCGGGCGCGCGTCGTCGAGCAGTTCTACACCGGGCGCGGCGTGGCGGCGGGCCGCATCACGAGCATCGGGAAGGGCCGCGTGG
>JBFGTT010000319.1:0-5023 GCA_041565995.1 Rhodothermales bacterium | reverse complement strand
CGGTTTGCCACTGCAAGAGCACGTCGCGACCGTCGGAGAGGGCGCTGAAGGCCGTCAGCTCGACGGGGAGGACCAGGGGTGCAAACCGACCCAGAAAGACGCCCCAGCGGCCATCTTCGCCCGGCCCGGTGGCCGTTCCGCGCGGGAGGGCCACCTCGTTGATGACCCACAGGGCCTCGTCGGTCGGATCGAGCGCCACGCGCGTGTAGTCGCCCCAGCGGTTGCGAGGGCCTCCGAAGGTGCGGTTGTAGTAATCCTCGCCCACCTTTACCGTTTCCGTCGGGGAGAGGGTGCCCGAACCGCCGTCGCGCGTGACGAAGTAGGCGCCGGCGTAGAGGGTGCCGTGCGAGGCGGCAAACCCGATCCCGATGTTGCCTTCGGAATCGACCGCGAGCGACGGGTAGTAGGTGTAGGCCCCCGCCGTGATGTCTTCGCCGCCGACGCCGCCGCTCGCCAGCGACGAGGGCGCGCCCGTGGTGGAGGTCTTGAAATAGTAGGCCGTCGCCTGGCCGGCGTCCGCTCCGGAAGGGGGCACCGCGGTGGCGGTGGACCACAGCACGTCGTTTCGCCAGGCGGCATTGAGCGAGCGCCGGTCGCCGGTATCGATCAGGATGGCGGTGCCCGGCTGCGGCGCGTCGGGCATGGCCACGGCGTTGTTGTCGAAGTTGCCGACGAACACGTAGTTATGGCTGAAGGTAGGCGCCGAGAGCGGCGTATCGATCCGATAGATTTGCAGGTACTCGTTGATGCCGTCGGTCAGGCCCGAATAGGACACCAGCCAGGTGCCGGTGGCGCCCGCCGGCGGGGTGCCGTAGATGTGGGCCGGCTGCGAGGTGGTAGCGCTGCCGGCTGCTGCTTTGGCCACAGGATCGTAGACGTTAAAGGTGGAGGTGGCGCCGCCGTAAAGCCCGCCGCTGACGCCCTTATCGACGATCCACGTGCGCAGGCCGGCGTAGCCGCCGCCGCTGAAGCCGAAATAGTTACACGTGATGTAGACGGCTTCCTCGTCTACGGCAAAGCCGGGATAGTCGCACCACCGATCTGCGCCGCCGATAGAGAGCAAGGCGTCGATGGACTGATAATGCCAGCCGGCGCCGCTGGGGTCGCCGTCGTCGGAGACGGCCAGAAAGATGTGGGAGGTGTTGGAGGGGTCGCCGTCGGCCACGTCGGTCTTTTCCAGTGTGATGGCCACGTAGCGATCCTCGAACTGGTCGTAGAGGATTTTGGGGTCGAACGTGAAGTTCTGCGGGCTGAGCGAGGCGAAGAACGTAGCCAGGCTCAGCGGAAACCCTGGCACCGCGGTGCCGTCCTTGGCCTGGCACTGGATCGAGACGTTGACGACGTGGCAGACGTGGCTGGTGCCCACCGCGCCGCTCGGATCGGGCGGGATGAACAGGAAACCGCCGGTGAGGGCGGCGTTGTCGTCGAAGTTCAGGCCCGTGATGAGCGTGCTCGGCGCGGCCGCGGCGGCGGGCGCGGCGGCGGCGGGCGGCGGCACGGCCCCCACCATCGGCGGCGTGGGCATCTTCGGACGTGTGAGCAGGCGGTTCTTCTGCTTCGGGATCGGCACCTCCACGTACAGCGTGACGCTGTCGGGGTGCGGCAGGCTTGCCGTCAGCGGGTCGATCTCCGGGCGGCCGGCCTCCCGCAGGGCCGCGTTGATCTTTGCCAGCGGCGCGTTGAAGGCAGCCACCGTATGCTCCGGCCCCTTGTAGTCGCCGCCGGGATTTCCTCCCGGAACCTGCGCGTAGAGCGGCCCGGCGAAAACCAGCACGCTCAACACACCCAGCAACGACCAGGCCGGCGCACGGCGGCATGCGACGACGGCACGGGCGCGCTCGGCGCCCTCCTCAGCTTCTCGATAAAACATCACGGACTCGCAGTTTGCCTTGAACGATCACAAGCGGTCCGCTCGGCGCGACGGACGCAGCGCCCCCCTGGCGACGGCCCCGGCGGCCCGCGCGTCTCCCCCGAAGACGGCGCTCGCGCCTCAGACCTCGCCCGCTGAAACACCTCGTGCCGGGCGTCCCAGGTCGTTAACCGACCTATCGAATACCAGTATCGAAGATTAGGGTGAGTTGCTTAACTCGATGGGCCTCCACCGTCACTTTTTTTAGCTGGCTACGCGGGTTCATGATCGGGGCGGAGGTATCGGGAACAATGAGGTAGGTGCCTGGCTCGAGCGCTATCGTGAAGCGCCCCTCGGCGTCGCTCTCGAAGCGCCCCGCCAGCCGGTCCCGGCTGTCGAAGACCTCGAACGGGGCGCTGAAGGGTTGGTCGGGGCAGGGGTCGTCCATGCGGACGACGGGGCACATCGGCCCCCGGAGCACCTTCCCTTCGAGTCCGGAGTCCAGGCGAAGCGTATCGCCCTGGGTGTCGCAACACGCGCACGAGAGCACCAGCGCGGCCATGTTTACCAGCACCAGCAAGCGCGACTTCATGGCATCGTCCCTCGGATGGTTGGGCCTCCTCGTGATACCCCGCCGCCGCCGGGATCACCCATGGCGCCGCGCCGTCTCCGGGCTGAAGGCCGGGGCGCAGACGGCCCAGTATTCGGCCTCCTCGTCGAGCGGGTTGCTGTAGCGGATGCGTGCGCCGGCTTCGACCAGCACCGTCTCGCCCGCCGCCACGTCGAGCGCGCCGCCTTCGTGCTCGACGCGCACCGTGCCGCGCAGCACCACGGTCACCTCGTCGAAGGCCGGCTGCTGGAACGGCTCGCTCCAGCCCGGCGGCGCCGTCATGTGCGCCACGCTCACCGAGGCCGTGCCGGTGCGCACGCGCCCCACGTGCTCCTCGATGACTTTGCCTCCCGGCACCGGAATGCGCGCGGGCCGGCTGATCTTGCGAACCTTATCCATCCGTCAGCGCGTCGCGCAGCCAGGTGTCGCCGTAGGGCTTGTATTCCTGCTCGATGGCCTGCACGGCGCGCGTGAGCAGTTCGACGCCCCGGTCGATCTCCGCCTCGGTGATCGTCAGCGGCGAGCGGAAGCGGATAGCGCGGACGCCGCAGCCCAGGATCACCAGGCCCTCTTCGTAGCACCGCTGGAGCACGCGGTTGCGGAAGTCCTTCGTGGGCAGGTCGAAGGCGCACATGAGGCCGCGCCCGCGCACGTTGTGAACGGCGGTGCACGCCTCGGCCAGCTCGTGCAAGCGGCGCAAGAGGTGCGGCCCGACGGCGGCGACGCGCTCGAGCAAGCGGTCTTCCTCGATGACCTCCATGATCCGGTCGAAGCGGACCATATCGACCAGGTTGCCGCCCCAGGTGGAGTTGATGCGGCTGGGCACCTGGAAGACGTGGTCGTCCACCTCGTCGAGGCGTTTGCCGGCCAGGATGCCGCACACCTGCGTCTTCTTGCCGAAGGCGATCACGTCCGGCTCGACGCCGAGGGCCTGGTGCGCCCAGAAGGCGCCGGTGATGCCCACGCCGCTCTGCACCTCGTCGAAGATCAGCAGCGCGTCGTTCTCGAGGGCCAGGTCCTTGAGGGCCTGCAAGAACTCGGGGCGGAAGTGGTTGTCGCCGCCCTCGCCCTGTATGGGTTCGATGATGATGCAGGCGATCTGGTCTTTGCGCTCGTGGAAGTAGTGCCGGGCCTGGTTGAGCGAGAGCCGTTCCCGCTTTTCGACCTCTTCGCGGTGTGCTTCGAGCGGGAAGGTGATCTTGGGGTTGGCGATGCGCGGCCAGTCGAACTTCGGAAAGTGCATCGTCTTGCGCGGGTCGGCCGTGTTGGTGAGCGAGAGCGTATAGCCGCTGCGCCCGTGGAAGGCCTGGTCGAAGTGCAGCACCTGGTGGCCTACCTCGCGCCGGTAGCCCTTCTGAAAGTTCTTGCGCACCTTCCAGTCGAAGGCCGCCTTGAGCGCGTTTTCGACGGCCAGCGCCCCGCCGGCGATGAAGAAGGCGTAGGGCAGATAGGCCGGCATCGCCACGCGCTCGAAGGTCCGGAGGAAGCGCGCCATGTGGAGCGTCCGCACGTCCGAGTTGGTGATCTTGTTGAGCGCGGCCTCCATCAATCGCTCTCGGAAGGCTTCGTCGCCGGCCAGCCGGGGATGGTTCATGCCCAGGGCGTTCGAGGCGTAGAAGCCGAAGAAGTCGAGGAAGGTGCGCCCGCTGGCCTGGTCGTAGAGTTCGACGCCCCGGCTGGCCGTCAGGTCGAGCACCATCGGCATCATGCCTTTGGCGTTGAGGTGCGCCAGAAAGATGTCCTGCACCTGGTCGGGCCGGATCTCGTTGACTGAAACCGCTTCCATAGGCGTATGCTGGCGTCTGCGTGGTCTTACGTAAGGACACTGCCCGCAAGATAGCGAATTACTCCCGGCAAGACCATGCAGGGGATAATGCGTTCGGCGTGAATCGTGAGGACGGGTCCGCCCGGCGTGGGCGCGCCGACGGCTAATGCCTGGATCATTTGGCCGGTCCGGGGGTAGCCTTCGGGCACCGTCTCAGACCATCCCCCGTTCGATACATGCCCGACCGCCCCGCCCCGGACTCCTCCCGGAAGCGTCCGCTTCGCCCCGGCGAAGTCGCCCTGCGGCGCGCGCCGAAAGAGCCGCTCGTTGCCACGGGCGACGCCGGGTTCGTCGAACTGCCGGTGGTCGAGGCGCTGCCGGTAGCCAACACGCGCGGCCAGCGTCCGGACTGGCTGCGCGTGAAGCTGCCCTACGGCGAGACCTTCAAGCGCCTCTCGACCCTGATCGACGAGCACCGGCTGCACACCGTCTGCCAGAGCGCCCGCTGCCCCAACATGGGCGAGTGCTGGACGGCCGGCACGGCCACCTTCATGATCCTGGGCAACGTCTGCACGCGCTCCTGCGGCTTCTGCGCCGTGATGACGGGCCGCCCGGAGCCGGGCCTGGACTGGGACGAGCCGCGCCGCGTGGCCGAGGCCGTCCGCCTGATGGGCCTGCGCCACGCCGTCGTCACCAGTGTCAACCGCGACGAACGCGAGGACGGCGGCGCGCCGATCTTCGCCGAGACCATCCGCCGCATCCGCCAGGCCGTGCCCGGCTGCACCGTCGAAGTGCTCAT
>JBFGTT010000318.1:0-5027 GCA_041565995.1 Rhodothermales bacterium | reverse complement strand
GCCGCTCCTCAACGCCCTGCTCAACACCGCCTGCGGCGCCTCGTGGGTGAGCCTGCACCACGGCGGCGGCGTCGGCATCGGCTACTCGATCCACGCCGGCATGGTGTGCGTGGCCGACGGCACCGCGCTGGCCGACGAACGCCTGGAGCGGGTGCTCACCGCCGACCCCGGCACCGGCGTCATGCGCCACGCCGACGCCGGCTACGACCTCGCCCTGGAGACCGCCCACGCGCGCGGCGTCGATTTGCCGATGGTGAATGGGTAGCGCGGGAGCATCAAAGCGCCGGACGAGTATCCGAAGGTACAGGAAGCCTGTGGCGGAGGGTGTCATGACGACGAAAGACCGGATCAAGGTACGCAACGACCGGAAGCGCCCGGTGGATTTTTTCATGGAGCCGTGGGGCACGCGGGTCGCTATGCCGGTGGGCGCCGTGTTCGAGGTGGTGGTGCGCCCGACGCAGCCGGGCCGTTTCGAGGTGGCGGTCGGCGAGGACCACGTCACCGTGTACGGGTGGACCGGGGCGCGCTTTGCCGTTTACTGCGACGGGCGCTTCCTGGCAGGCAGCGAGGTCCCCGTCCCCCCGGTGCCCGCCAACGTCGAACATCCTGCCTGAGCGTCGAAGCCGTACACGCCGATGATCGAGCGTATCCATCTGGTGAATTTCAAAAACCACGCCGACACGCGGATCGAGTTGGGCCGGCTCACCGCGCTCATCGGGCCGAATAGCTCCGGGAAGACAAATGTGTTGCAGGCGCTTCTTTTTGTGAGCCGTTTGGCCGACAAGCCATTGAATCAAATCACGAAGGGAGAATGGGGTCTAGATTTCATATCCAGAAAGGGTGAAAGATCATTCAGGATTGAAATTGAGGGAGAGATGGGAATACCTGAAGGCATTCCTATTCCAAAGACCTGGAGCATCTCTGTGGGTGCGTCAAGAAAAACGCCGGAAGGAACGTGGAACCCCCATATGAAGCAGCAGTGGGCTGGTCAGAGTGAACCCTTTGAGTATGACGATGCCTGGAACGCTCAATTTGGGCTTGGGGGACCACCAGAGTTGTCTCAAACCATAAGGAATGTAGCCTACATTAAGTTGGTTAGCGATAATCTTAGAACACCCTCCTACAGCGAAAAAAACCTGCCTCGTGTCGAAACGGATGGTTCCGGGCTTGCTTCTGTTGTTGCCTATCTAAAAACCTACGAGGAAAAACGCTTTGCCGATGTTCTAAGTGCGCTCCGGTCGATTGTACCCGGTGTTGAGAACATCCGCGTGAGACCGGCACCGGTACGGATCAGGGAGACGCAAGTTTTCAGAATTGATGACGAGGTCGTTCCGCACGAGAAGGATCGCAGGGTGATGGGACACGAACTCATCTTCGACATGGCGGGCGCGAAAGAAATACCGGCGCACTCGGTGAGCGAAGGGACGCTGCTTGCGCTGGCGCTGCTGACGCTGTTGTGGAGTCCCGATTGCCCGAACCTGGTGCTGCTGGACGACATCGAGCAGGGCCTGCATCCGAAGGCGCAGCGGGAGTTGATCGGGCAAATCAGGCAGATCCTTGCGCAAAGGCCGGGGCTTCAAATCGTCCTGACCAGCCACTCGCCCTACATCGTGGACGAACTCGAAGCCGAGGAAGTCTGGCTGCTGGCAACCGATGCAGAAGGGGTGGCGCAGGCCAAACGGTTGAGCGACCATCCCGACGCCAGGCGGGTGCTCGAAGTGCTCACTACCGGCGAATTCTGGAGCGCCGAGGGAGAAGATTGGGTCGTGGCGGATGGAACGTAGGCCGCTCGCATTCATCGTCGTGGCGGAGGCCCCCGCCGATGCGCAAATCGCCTGTGACCTCGCCGACCGTGTGTTTGTTGAAGACGAAAAGAGTCCAGATTGGCTGGAAGAGCATCTCCTGAATCATCTGCATAGCTGGTCCGGTTTTGAAGAGGGCACGCTCTTTACGCGATGGACCACGATCAAGCGCCTCGCCAGGCAGCGCGGGATCCAATACATCGGGCACACCGGGGAAGGAAGACCAGGATCGATTGATTTTGCGCAAGCACGCAAGGCCATCATCATGGCCCAGCGAATCAGCAATGGCCGACCCATTCGAGCCGTAGTGCTCATTCGGGACCTGGATGATCAGCAGGAGCGAAGAGACGGGTTGGAGCAGGCCAAGGCGATGATCGATCAGCGGGTGCTTCAGGTCGTGATCGGTGCCGTCAATCCGAAGCGAGAAGCCTGGGTGCTCAACGGCTTTGTGCCGGAAACGCGCGAAGAAGAGAAAGCGTTGGCCGCGCTTCGCGGGGAACTCAGCTTCGATCCGTGTGAGCGGGCCGAGCGGTTGACGGCGAAGAAGGACACCGCGAAGCGCAACGCCAAGCGTGTACTCAAAGTGTTGACCAGGGACTCCCGAGAGCGAGAACCGAGGTGTTGGAAGCAGACCTCCCTCGATTTGTTGAAACAGAGGGGTGAAAAGACGGGTCTCCGTGATTACCTTGTGGAAGTCGAAACGCGATTACTGCCCTTGTTGGAAGGATAATGCGCAAGAGTTCAAAAATCCTGGCGATCCTGTTCCTCGTCGTGGCCGCCGGGCTGGTCTTCTTCGTCACGAAGCAAGATGAGACGGAGATCGAGGCCGCCGTCGAAGCCCGCCTGGTGGCCGCCACGGCAGAGCGCGAGCAAGCCCTGGAGCAGGCCTACGCCGAACGCGAGCGCGCCCTGGCCGACACCCTCGCCGCCCGCGAAGCCGCCATCACGATGCGCCTCGCCGCGCTCGACTCGGCCCTCGCCCGCGTCGAAGCGCCTGTCTTCTCCCGCCTCAATACCGGCCGCGTGGAGGGCGTGCTCCGGCGCATGGGCCTGGCCTACGAGCAGGGCACCGATGCCCAGGACGATCCGATGTTCAGCTTCAAGCTGGCCACCTACCTGACCCACATCTATTTCTACGGATGCGAGGCGGAGGGCTGCACGAGCCTGCGCATCGGCACCTGCTTCAACATGAACGCGCCCCCGGCGGTGGAAAGGCTCAACGACTGGAACAAGACCAAGCGTTTCAGCACCGCCTACCGCAACGACAACGACTTCATCTGCCTCGACCACGACCTGATCCTCCAGGGCGGCGTCACGCTCGACGCGCTCGAAGCCTTCATCATCAACTTCCGCAACCGACTGACCGAGTACGCCGCGCACATCGACTTTTAGGGCGGCTTCGAGGGTAGACGAACGACGACAGACGAGCGGCGCGGCGTCGCCTGGCAGCTATACACACGAGGGGGATCGATGGACGACGTGATCCTGAAACGTTTCGACGCGCCCGACGAGACGCGGCACTTCGAGAAAGGCCGGTTCGATCTGGTGAGGGTCGGCGGCATGACCGTGGGCCGGGCCAGCTACGAGCCGGGCTGGCGGTGGTCGGAGCACGTCGGGCCGCTGGCCGGCACGCCGAGTTGCCAGGTCGAGCACGTCGGCCTGGTCGTCTCGGGCCGGGTAGGCGTCCGGATGGACGACGGGACGGCGTATGAACTCGGCCCCGGCGACGTGTTCTACGTGCCGCCCGGCCACGAGAGCTGGGTCGTGGGCGACGAGCCGTACGTCTCGCTGCATCTGATGGGGGCAGACGATTACGCGCATTGAACGAGCTTTCCTTCGAACGACGGCTGGCCTGGGCCGCGCTGCAGATGCCGGCGACGCGCGCGGCGTGCGAGCGCCTGCCGGCGATGACCGGCGTGCGTCTGGCCTATGCAGGACACCTCACGCTCAACATCACCGCCGCACTGGCGGCCTTCCTCGAACGCGGTGCGGCGCTCTTCCTGACCACCTGCAACCCCTCTACCGTGCGCGACGAGGTCGTCGGCTACCTCGCCGGGCGGGGCGCCGAGGCGCACGCCTGGAAAGACATGCCGCCGGCGGCCTACCGGCAGGGCGTCGAAAAAGCCCTGGCCTGGGGGCCGACGCACACCTGCGAGATGGGCGCCGACCTGACCGTCGCCGCGCACGCCGCCGGCGCCTCCTCGATCCGCGCGGCGCTCGAAGCCACCGGCTCCGGCATCAGCCGCCTGAAGGGCCTGGCGCTGCGCTATCCCGTCTTCAACGGGGACGAGGTGCCCGTCAAGGAGGGGTTGCACAACCGGCACATGGTGGGCCTGACCACCTGGCAGACGTTCTTCGAGCGGACGTGGCTGTCGCTGCACGGCAAGCGCGTGGTGGTGGTGGGCTACGGGCAGGTGGGCGAGGGGCTGGCCGTCGCGGCGAAGGCGTTCGGCGGCGTCGTCAGCGTCGTCGAGCAAGACGCCGGGCGGCGCATGCGGGCGCGCTATGCGGGCTGGCACACGGCGTCGCTGGCAGAGCTGGCGCCCGTGGCCGACGTACTCGTGACGGCCACCGGCGCGCCGGGCGTCGTCAATGCCGGCGTCATCGCGCGCCTCAAGCCGGGCTGCTTCCTGCTCAACGTCGGCCACGTCGCCGACGAGATCGACCTTTCGGCGCTGGCCGAGCGGCGCCCGGTGCTGCCGTTCGTGGAGGCCTGCCGCGTGGGCGCGCACGAGGTCTACCTGCTGGCCGGCGGCTCGATGGCCAACCTCACCGCAGGCCGCGGCGACAGCCTCAACGCCTTCGACGTGACGGCGGCGCTGATGGTGGCCGGCGTCGGCTTCATCGCCACGCTGGAGGCCGGGTGGCCGCCTGCCGTGCATCCCCTGCCCGAAGCCGTCTGGCGCGGCGTGGCCGATAGCGCGGTGGGGCAGGAGGGATGGTAGGGAGAAGCGCATGCCCCCGCAACACGCCGCCGGCGAGGGCGTGCAACGAAGACCGCAAGCAGGGCGCCGCTTGCGAGCCACGCCACGCAGCCGGGGTGCCCCTTCAGATCCCGTACCGCACCGTAAGGACCATGACCCGACGCACGATCTGCCTGCTCTTCGTCCTCAGCCTGCTCGCCGGATGCGCCGGAGGGCGCCCCGGCACGGCGGTCCCCTTGCCCCAGAGTGCGCGCGAGGTGGACGTGGCGCGCAAGCTGGAGCAGCGCCCGATCTCCATCGT
>JBFGTT010000317.1:0-5033 GCA_041565995.1 Rhodothermales bacterium | reverse complement strand
GGACTCTACGAAATCGGCCACGAGGGCCGGGGCTTCGCCTTCGACAACGAGACACCCCGCCATCGCCATTTCCTCGAACCCTTCGCCCTGGGCAGCCGCCTCGTCACCAACGGCGAGTTCATGGATTTCATGGACGACGGCGGCTACGAGACGCCCACGCTCTGGCTCTCCTTGGGATGGGCCACGCGCCAGGAGCGCGGCTGGACGGCGCCGTTCTACTGGGAGCAGCACGAGGGCGCCTGGCACGCCTACACGCTGGCCGGCCGGCGCCCGGTCGATCCCGACGAGCCGGTCTGCCACGTCACCTACTTCGAGGCCGACGCCTACGCCCGCTGGGCCGGCGCCCGCCTGCCGACCGAACAGGAGTGGGAGGCGGCCGCGCAGCCAACGCCCGTCCGGGGCAACTTCGTCGAGCAAGGACACTACCACCCCGTCCCGGCCCGCGACGACGGCAGCCCGCTCTTGCAGCGCTACGGCGACGTGTGGGAGTGGACGCGCAGCCCGTATGCGCCCTACCCCGGCTACGCGCCGCTGCCGGGCGCGCTGGGCGAGTACAACGGCAAGTTCATGTGCAACCAGTTCGTGCTGCGCGGCGGCTCGTGCGCCACCTCCGCCTCGCACGTCCGCCCCACCTACCGCAACTTCTTCCCGCCCGACGCCGCCTGGCAGTTTACGGGCCTCCGGCTGGCGAAGGACGTTTGACCCCGGCCTTCCAGGCACTCCCCCTCGTTTCAAGCTTCGCGCCTTCTTGCTCACGATTGACGACGGGAACGCATGCAAACAGAAGTATCAGAGCCGATTCGGCTGATCGACTACTGCCCGGAGACGGATACGTTTTTCGACGTGGTACGCGACGGGCTGACGCAGCCGCAGAAAGCCATCCCCAGCAAATTCTTCTACGACGCGCGCGGCTCCCGGCTCTTCGACCGGATCACCGAACTGCCGGCGTACTACCTGACGCGCACCGAGATGGCCATCATGCGGCGCTTCATCGGCGAGATGGTCGGGCGCATCGGGCCGCGCTGCCTGCTCGTCGAGTACGGCAGCGGCAGCAGCCTCAAGACGCGCATCCTGCTCGACCACCTCGACGACCCCGCCGGCTACGTCCCCATCGACATCTCGCGCGAGCACCTGTTGCGCTCGGCGCGCACGCTGCAGGCGGCCTATCCCGGCCTGCCCATCAGGCCCGTCTGCGCCGACTACACGACCGCCTTCGACCTGCCCGTCCCGGGCGGGGCGCGGCCCGTGGTCTACTTTCCCGGCTCCACCATCGGCAACTTCACGCCCGAAGAGGCCGTCGGCTTTCTGCGCCACGTGGCCGGCGTCGTCGGCTCCGGCGGCGGGCTGCTCATCGGCGTCGACCTCCAGAAGGACGTGGCCGTCCTCGAGGCCGCCTACAACGACGCGCAGGGCGTCACGGCGGCCTTCAACCTGAACCTGCTGCGCCGCATCAACCGCGAACTCGGCGGCACCTTCGACCTCGACGGGTTCGCGCACCGGGCCTTTTACGACCGCGCGCACGGACGCATCGAGATGCACCTGGTGAGCCTCGCCGACCAGTGCGTGCGCCTCGGCGCCTTGCAGATCCCCTTCCGGCGGGGCGAGACGATCCTGACCGAGTATTCCTACAAGTACCGCCCGACCGACTTCGCCGCCATCGCCCGCGAGGCCGGCTTCGACGTAGAGCAGGTGTGGACCGACGAGCGGCGGTATTTCAGCGTGCAGGACCTGGTGGCGCGGTGAGGCGAGGCGCGGTCGCGCGCTACTCCGCCTGCTTCTCGAACCAGTCGGCCTCCTCCAGGTAGAGCGCCGGGTCGTCCAGGTGGGCCTGGACGAAGGCGAAGAGGGCTTCCGAGGTGGCCGGGGGTTGCGTGAAGAGCGCGTCGTCCACGTAGCGCAGGCGAAGCCGCCCGTCCTCGGCCAGGTCGTACCGGAAGAAGACGTAGGGGCGCGCGCCGGCGGCGCCTTCGCCCGGATCGATCACCTGCGCATTGCCGAACGTCGCGCCGTCGATGCGGGTGGAGAAAACGCGCAGCCGGGTGGCCTCGTCGCCTTCCTCGTCCGCTTCGTGCACCTCCACGTAATACTCGTGCGGGTTGAAGGCCAGCACCAGCATGCGCGCCGATCCCTCCGCCTCATCGACGCTTTGCCACCATCCCAGCAGGCGCGCGTCGATGCTGGAGGCGCTGCCGGGGGCCAGCGGCACGGTGGATTCGTAGCAGCCGCAGAGCGCGCCCAGGCACAGCGCGGCGAGCCAGGACAGGGTAAGCCGTCTCATGTCGGAAATCGCTATCTTGACGGAGCGCAGGCGCACCGGGCTGCGAGGCGGCACGCCGTTCGCGCGGGTGCGCTGCATGCCAGGCGGGGGTCCCGGTGCGTTGTTCGTATACTACGCCGGGCGGACGACGCCCGCCCCCGAAAACACGCCGCCGTCCTCTCTTCACGCCGATGTCCGTGCTGCGTTCCTGCCTGCCGGCGCTCTGGCTGCTGATGCTGGCCGTGCCGGCCCGCGCCCAGGTCGCCCTCTCCGACGAGGCGCGGATCTCGCTGATCACCATCCTGCCGGGCGAGGCCGTCTACGCGGTCTTCGGCCACAGCGCCCTGCGCCTCTACGATCCCGTGCTCGGCCTCGACGTCTCGTACAACTACGGCACGTTCGACTTCGGCGACCCGCTGGTGTTCGTGGGCCGGTTCTCCTACGGCAAGCTCGACTATTTCCTCTCCGTGCAGTCTTTTCCGCAGGCGGCGGATCACTACTGGCACGTCGAGGGGCGGCCCCTCATCGAGCAGGTGCTCAACCTGAGCGCGGCGCAGCGCGAGGCCCTCTTCCGTTTTCTGGAGATCAATGCGCGGCCCGAAAATAAATTCTACCGCTACGATTTCTTCTTCGACAACTGCTCGACGCGCATCCGCGACGTGTTGGAGCAGGTGCTGGGCGAGGCGGTGCAGTTTGCGCCCGCGCCCGATCCCGGCCTCAGCTTTCGCGGCCTGATCGATCCGTACCTGGCCGGCAAGCCGTTCGTGCACCTGGGCGTGGACCTGGGCCTGGGCGCCCCCGCCGACCGCCTCGCCACGCCGCGCGAGACGACGTTCCTGCCGCTCTACCTGATGGCTTCCTTCGACCACGCCACCGTCCGCATCGACGGGCAGACGGGACCGCTGGTGGCGCGCACCGACACCGTGGCCGGGGTGGCCGCGCGGGCCGCGCCGGAGCCTGCGCCGCCCTGGCCGGCGATCTTCGGCTGGGCGCTGCTGGCGCTGGGCCTCGTCCTGACGCTACGCGACGTGCGCGCCCGGCAGGTAGGGCACCGCCTCTTCGACGGGCTGCTCTTCGGCGTGGCGGGCGTGGCGGGGCTGCTGGTGGCCTTCCTCTGGTTCGTCTCGCTGCACCAGCCCACGCGCGGCAACCTGAACCTGTTCTGGGCCTGGCCCACGCACCTCGTGGCGGCCCTGGCGCTGGCCGGGCGGGCGCGCGGGCGCTGGCTGCGGATCTACCTGGCGGCGACGGCCCTGGCGACGCTGGTGCTGCTGCTTGGCTGGCCCTTCTGGCCGCAAGCGCTGCCGCCGGCCGTGCTGCCGCTGCTGCTACTGCTCGCCGTGCGCGGCGCGGCCCTGGCCTACCTGCCGCGCGCTACTCGTCGGACGCTGCGAAGGTGATGAACAGCGTGTGGAGCACCTGGACGGGCTGCCCCTTCACTTTGCCCGGCTCGAAGCGCGCCCGGCGGATCACGCGCAGGGCCTCTTCGTCGCAGCCGCCGCCGATGCCGCGCACCACCTTGGGATCCCGCACGGCGCCTTTTTCATCGATCACAAACTGCACGTAGACACGGCCTGAGACGCCGGCGCGGTGGGCGGCTTCGGGGTAGCGCACCTGCGCGTGCAGCGCTTCGAGGCCGCCGATGAGTTGCGGCGCTTCGTCTACCACCTTGTAGACGCCGTCTTCGACCCTCGGCGTGTTCAGGGTCCGCTCTTTCTCCTGGGCGGCCTTTTCCGTGAGCGCGAGTTGCTGCTGCACGTAGGCGTCGCCGGGTTTGAACGCCAGGGCCTGCCGGTAGCTGGCGAGGGCTTCCTGGTAACTGCCCCGCGCGGCCAGCGCGTCGCCCTGCCCCCGGAAGTACTGGTACTGCCCGTCGCTGTGCTGGTCGGCGGCCAGGATGCTGTCGGCGCGGGCGATGCCGGCACGGGCCTCGGCGGAGCCGGGTTGCAGGTCGAGCGCGCGTTGGAACTCGGCGCGGGCTTCGGCGCAGCGGCCCTGGTCGCAGAGTTGCCGGCCGCGCTGGAGGTGCAGGCGGACCTGCCGCTCGTGCCCCTGCTGCCGGATGCGTTCGTCGATCTCCTGGAGCCTGGCCGTGGCGTAGTCGTTTTCCGGGAGGTGGACGAGCGCCATGCGGAATTTTTCGCGCGCCCCGGCATAGTCGCCCTCGCGTAATCGCTCGTCGCCCTGCTGGCGGTAGCTGTTGTAGAGTTGATGGCGCACCGAAGCCCGATCCGACTCGGCTTCGGGGTCGGCGCCGGGCCGGGTGCGCTCGCGATTTTTACGGAGGGCCGCGTCCATGCCGTCGGCGGTAAGTTGGCCTCTTTCGAGGAGAGTCGGATCGTCGGGGCGATACTTGAGGGCTTCGTAGTAGGCTTTGTTGGCCTCGGCGAAGAAGCTGAGCGACTGCAACGCCTCGCCGGCCTGGAGGAGGGAGTCGCCGGCGGCGAAGAGCGCATCGCCCTGGGCGAGGAAGGCTTCGTAGCGCTCGGCGCTGACCTGGGCCAGGCGCAGCTGGGTTTCGTCGAGGCGTCCGGCGACGTAGCGGTCGTCGGGCTGGGCGGCCAGGGCGCGCTCGTACTCGGACTTGGCGGCGGCGTAGTTGGCGCTGTCGAAGAGGGAGTCGCCCTGGGCTTTGAAGTGCGCGAACTGGGTCAGTTCGCGGCCCTCGTCCTGCATGACGACGTAGGCGCCCGTCAGGGCCACCAGCACCACCACGGCCAGCGCCGCCAGCACCGGCACGCCTTTGCGCTTGAGGTACCGGGCCGCGCGATCCGGC
>JBFGTT010000316.1:0-5062 GCA_041565995.1 Rhodothermales bacterium | reverse complement strand
TGGCAAAGAACGCGGCCTCTTTCGAAGCCAGATGATTCTACGTGAGGCGGGGCGGAACGTTCCGGACTTCAGCGGCTCGTGGCCCGGCGGTCGCGTTCTACCGAGGTGCCCACGGCGCGCAGGCCCTGCTTCTCGAACGCGGCGTTGAGATCCTTGAGCACAGCGCGCTGGAGGGTCTTGTTCAGATAGGGAATCTTGCCACGCCCCCCGGTGAAATATTTGCGGTAGGGATGCACGTAGAGGCGCACGTACGCGTCGCCCACGGGCACCACTTCCAGCGAGACGACGACCGTGTAGAGGCCCCAACTGCTCATCTTGCGCTCTTCGGTGGCCACGGCGTTGGGCGCGCTGGCCGGTGCGGTCTGCCATCCGGCCTCGGCCAGTGCCGCTTCAATACGCTGCACGATGGGCGGCTCGGCGGGCGCTACCTCGTAGTCGCGGTAGAGCGGCGAGAGTGACGGCGCGCACGCGCCGAGAGCGAGAGCCAGCAGGAAGACCACGCAGGCGGGCAGGGCAAGGCGGGGCTGCATGAGGCCGGGGGGCATGACCGGGAAGACGGCAGGGCGGGGAAAAGTAGCTACGCCCGACGAAAAGAAAAGGTCAAAAAAAGAAGCCAGGCGGGCATGCTCACCCATACATGCCCGCCTGGCGATGCGGAGGCCTTCCGCGGTGCTAGGCACCGTTGATGGCTTCGGATAAGGAGGCATCCCGAAGCTACCCGGAGTCCAGCAAGAGCCGTGCCAAGCGTGAAAAACGGCGCGCAGGCCGGTCCTTCGCGCCGCCGCCTGTCGCATTGTGCGCAGAACTGTACAGGGCTGCACGGATGCCTGAACAATCGCAGGGCAGGCTCAGAGCAAGCCGGACGCAGGCGCCAGCGCCGGGGCGCCGAGCGTCGCGCGCAGGAAGCCCAGCATGAGCCGGTTGAAGGCCTCGGGCCGCTCGATCATGGGCGCGTGTCCGCACCGGTCGATGAAGTGCAACCGGGCCTGGGGCAGGCGCTGCCGGAATTCGTGGGCTACGTCGGGCGGGGTGATGCAGTCGTTGCGGCCCCAGATGAGCTGCGTGGGCACCGCGATGCGCGGCAGGTGCGCCGTGACGGTCTCCGACTGCGCCGAGCGGGCCATCTGGATGAGGCGCAACACCCGGCTGCGGTCGTTGGCCAGGTGGTAGCTTTGCTCGACGAGCTCGTCGGTGACGTGCACCGGGTCGAAAAAGGTCAGCGCGGCGCGTTCGCGGATGAAGGCGCGGTCGCGGCGGCGGATCGTCGTGGTGCCGGTTTCCACCTCGTAGATGCCGGAGGAGCCGGAGAGGACCAGCGCGGCGACGTCGCCGGGGTAGCGCAGGGTGTAGAGCAGCGCCACGTGCCCGCCGAGCGAGTTGCCCGCCAGGGCCACCGCCCCGAGGCCGAGGGCCTCGACGAAGCCGCGCAGGTGGGCCACGAGCCCCTGCACGTGGGTCTGTGGCAGGGGCAGTTCGTAGACCGGCAGCGCCGGCACCAGCACGCGGTAGCCGCCGGCGGCCAGTACCGGCAGCGTCGCGGCCCAGTTCTCTACCTGGCCGAGCATGCCGTGCAAGAGCACCACCGGCGGCAGCGCCGTGGCGGGACCTTGCTCGACGTAGCGGTAGCCGTGCGCGTGGTGCAGCATCAAGAGGTTCGGACAGGCGGGGTGGACGAGGTATCCTCCAAATGTGTGTGATCTTCAAAGAGTTCCGAAACCCTCCGCGCAGGGAAGCGTTGCATAGGCCACGCCGGGTCCAAACCCTGACCCGCACTCCCCTTTTCATTCGTTATTAACCGACAGGAGGACGAGCCTATGCCGTGCGGTCGTAAGCGAAAGCGTCACAAGATTGCCACACACAAGCGCAAAAAGCGGCTTCGTAAGAACCGGCACAAGAAGAAGAATCGCTAGGGTCCGCGCCTGCGGGACAGCCCTCGCATTAAAAGAGCTGCGGTCGGTCTTCCGGCGGTAGCTTTTTTAGTATTTGTTTCAAAGAAGGGGTGCCGGCAGTCCTGGCAGGCTTTTTTCGGATCGCGTATTTTGCAGCGGGGTCGCGCCTGGGGCGCCGGCCCGGCTCGTTCGGAGACGTTCACCAAACGCGCACCCGACACCCATGAAAGAATATTCGCTGGGCAGCATCCTGCGTGCGTTGGGGTGGGGCGTGCTCCTCGGAGGGGGCGCCGGTTTTGTGCTGGGCCTGATGATGGCTCCCGAAGAAGGACGCAAGCTGCGCCGCCGGCTCAGCTACCGCCTCGAAAACCTGGGCAAGACGGTCGGCGATTTTGCCGACCAGGTGCTCAACCCCGAAGCCGAGAGCGAAGCGCGCCGCACCGGCGACGCCCTCGTGGCCGACGCCCGCATGCGCGCCCAGCGCATCCGTAGCGACATCGACACGTTGCTGGGCGAGGTGCGGCAACTCGGCTCCTCGCGCCCGCCGGTCGAGTAGGCGGCGTCGCACCCTCTTTCAACCTCGACGCCTATGCCCAACTTCGCCATATTGCTTCCCCCGGCTGAAGGGAAAAAGCCGGGCGGCAACCCCTTCGCCCCGGACATGTTCGACTATCGCTCGTCGAACACGTTCAACTATTTCAACGAGTTGAACCCGGAGCGTCGCCGCCTCATCGATGCCGTGCAGGAGGTCATCGAAACGAGCGACGACGACGTGCTGGAGGAGGTCTTTGGCATCAAGGGCGAACACCTCGAAGCGGCCCTCGCGGTCAATGCCGAACTCTACGACGCGCCCCTGATGTCCGCCCTCGACCGCTACAGCCTGGGCGTGATGTACAAGGCGATGGACTTTGCCGGCCTGCCTACCGGCGCCCAACGCCGCCTGCTCGAAAACGGCGTCATCTTCTCCGGCCTCTTCGGCCTGCTGCGCCCGGACGACCTCATCCCCAACTATCGCCTTCGCATGGACGCCGTGCTGCCGGGCGTCGGCAAGGTGTCCAGGTTCTGGCGCCCGCACCTGAGCCCCGTCCTCAACCACACCTTGAAGGATCGCTTCGTCTGGGACCTGCTGCCCGGCAGCCACCGCGACGCCTGGGACGACGACCACGCCTACGTCCAGCGCGTGCAGATCAAGTTCTACGTCGAAAAAGACGGCAAGCGCAAGCCACTCACGCACAACGTCAAGCCGCTGCGCGGGCAACTCGTCAACTTCATCGTGCGCGAGACCGCCGAAGACCTCGATCCGCTGCTCTCCTGGGAGCATCCCGCCGGCTACCGCTACGACGAAGCCGCCTCGCACTTCGACGAGGCCGCCCGCACGGGCGTCGTGGCCCTGGTCAAAAAAGAGTAAGGGCCGCCCGCACGGGCCGCGCCCGGCCTCCCGTCCACCGAATCTACGATCCAGCGATGCCGCGACCGGTCGTCATAGGAATCGCAGGCGGCTCCGGCTCGGGCAAGACCACCGTGCTGCGCCGCATCGTCGAGGCCTTCGGCCCGGAGAGCATCGCCGTGCTCGACCACGACGCCTACTACCGCGCCCTCAACCACCTGCCCTTCGAAGAACGCGTCGCCTTCAACTTCGACCACCCCGACGCGCTCGAAACCGACCTGATGCGCCGCCACCTCGACCGGCTGCTGGCCGGCGAGGCCGTCGAAAAGCCCCTCTACAACTTTACGACGCACACGCGCGAGGCGCGCACCGTGCGCGTCGAGCCGCGTCCGGTCATCATCATCGAGGGCATCCTGGTGCTGGCCGAGCCGGCGCTCGTCGAGCGGATGGACATCAAGCTCTTCGTCGACGCCGCCCCGGACGTGCGGCTGATGCGCCGACTCCGGCGCGACATCGAGGAGCGAGGCCGCGCCGTCGAGGCGGTGCTGGAGCAGTACGAGCGCACCGTCCGCCCCATGCACCTCGAATTCGTCGAGCCGTCGAAGCGGCGGGCTGACGTGATCATCCCGCGCGGCGGCCACAACCGCGTCGCCATCGAGATGGTCCTGGCCCGCATCGAGGCGTTGCTCAACCGGCATCAGTACGCCGGGTGAGGGCGGCGGAACGTTTTTTGCCCTTTTCGCCGGCATCGCCGCGGTCGTGCCCGGCGCATCCGGCAGGCCGGTCGGCGCGGCGGGGTGTCCTTTCGAGGCAACAGTCCCAACGTCACAGGAGGTTGAACGCGATGCACGGCAACCGCTATTTTCGCTTCGCAGCGCTGGGGCTCCTCCTGGCGCTGGGGGCCTGCGCTACGTCGAGGGCGCCGCTGCGCCTGTTCCAGCACAACACCGGCGACATCGTCAACCTGCGCGTGGGCGAGACGATGGAGGTGGTGCTCGAAGGCGATCCGACCATCGACGTGCGCCAGCAGCGGATCCCCGACGACCCCGACCTGCTCGAACGCGTCGGTGGCACGGAATTCTTCGCCGACATGACGACGCCGGACGCCCGCGAGCGGCTGCTGGTGCGCTTCCGCGCCGTGGCCGAGGGCAAGACCCGCCTGAAGCTGATCTACAAGTACCGATACGCCAGCAACACGGCGCCGGACGCGGACTTCGAGGTGTGGGTGGTGGTCAAGCCGTGATGGGAAGGGGATGGGAGTTTGGGGGTGTGGGAGGGGGTTACGGTATCACCTCCGGGCAGCGTGGACGATGCGGCGGCTCCAGGCGCGGATGTCGTCGAGCATGACGTAGATCGAGGGCAGGATCACCAGCGTCACTACGGTTGAGAAGAGCAGGCCGCCGACGATGGCGCGGGCCATCGGGAAGTAGGGCGGGCCGTCGCCGCCGATCTGCGTGGTGCCGATGCACAGCGGGATCAGCCCCAGCACCGTCGTCAGCGCCGTCATCACGATGGGGCGCAGGCGCTCGCGGCCCGCCTGCACGATGGCCTCATGACGCGGTAGCCCCTCGCCCCGTAGCGTGTTGATGTGGTCGATGAGCACGATGCCGTTGTTGACGACCACGCCGATCAGGATCAAGATGCCGATCCACGCCATGATGCTGAAGACGGTCCCGGTCAGCAGGAAGAACCAGAACACCCCGACGATGGCGAAGAGGATCGAGGTCCAGATAGCCAGCGGGTGGATGAGCGACTCGAAGAGGGCGGCCATCACCAGGTAGATCAG
>JBFGTT010000315.1:0-5079 GCA_041565995.1 Rhodothermales bacterium | reverse complement strand
CACGATGATCAGGAACCAGCGCAGCGGCGCCGGCACGCGCGTCACGTACGGGCGCTTCACGTCGGGTTGGGTCTTGCGCAGGCGCACCACCGCCAGCATGAAGGCCGCGTAGACGAAGCAGATGATCGAGGAGCCGATGACCGCCGCGATCAGTTCGAGGTCGAACGAGACGACGAGCAGCGCCGAGAGCACTGCCAGCACACCCAGCACCGAGATGGCGCCCACCGGCGCCCCCGTGCGCAACGAGATCTTGGCGCACCACTTGGGCAGATTGCCCTCGCGCGTGAGCACGAAGATCAGGCGCGAGCTGCCCATGATGCCGGCGTTGAAGGTCGAAAAAATGGCCAGCACCGAGAGCGCCCCGGCAAAATAGCTGCCGAAGGGGGTGCCGAAGAGCGTGGTGAAATAGGGCACCTGCGGGATCGAGTCGGCCACGATGCGCGTGGGCGCCAGCGTCGTGGCCAGCCCTACGACGAAGAACGAGTAGGCGATCATGTTGGTGATGATGGCCAGGGGCATCGATCGCGGAATCTTCTTCTCGTACGAACTCGGCCGCAACCCCAGCGGCGTCACCCACTCGAACCCGATGAACAGGAAGATCGCCATCGAGGCGGCGCCGGGCAAGCCCTTGAGGTTGCTCAGGTTTTCGCCCAGGCTCAGGTGCAGGCCCTCGGCCTGCGCGTGCAACGTGAGCGCCCCGAAGGCGCCCATCACCAGGATGCTGGTGATCAAGACGAAGGCCGTCAGGATCTGCATCCAGCGCGGCAGCTCCAGCCCCATCAGGTTGGTCACGACCACCAGCGCCAGCAGCGCCAGCACGATCCCCATCGGCGGCACCCCCGGCATCAAGATGGCGATGACCTGGGCAAAGACGTAACTCTCGACGCCGGCGATCAGCACGATGAAAATCAGGTAGAGGTGGACCAGGAACAGCGAGAGCCGGTTGCCGAAGGCCACCTTCAGGTACGTCCGGATGCCCGGCGAGGAGGGGTACATGCTCGCCAGCTCGGCCACCGAACTCGAAATGATGATGCAGAAGAGACCCGCCAGCAGGATCGCCACGGCCACCCACAGGCTCGACACGACGTCGAAGAGGCCCGAGAGCATCGTGAAGGAACTGGTCCCGAGTGCCATGCCCGCGCCGATGGACACGTAGAACGTCAACTCGGATCGGCTTTTCATAGCGGTGACCGGTTCGCTGAGGTTCGCTGGGGGCGTCCGTGCGGGGGGCCGGGCGCACCCACCCTGCGGGCACGCCCGTCGTGTTCGTAGCCGAGCTGCCGGGCCGCTGCCGCCGGGGCCGACGGGCGGGCCGAGGCGCTAGAGGCCCCAGATGACCATCGCCATTGCTTCGAGTTTGACCTTGTCCCTTTCGCCGGAAAAGACGGCCAGCGCGCCGTCGATCAGGGCGGTGGCGGGGTTGTAGTCTCCGGAGAAGATGCGAATCAGGATGGCTTCTTCCGCCTGTAGATGAATCGGCGGATCGCGCTCCACCAACCCCGGTACCACCTCCGTCAGCGCGCCGCTCTCGACGATGAAGGAAAACTCCGTGCCGGTGTCGATGGCTTCGAGCATGACGGAGCGGTCCCACTTCTTGATCAATTTCTTGACGCGCGTGTTGTCATTAAATTTATGCTGGAACGCCTCCAGGCACTCCTGTAGATTAGCATGGACGGTCGTGGTCGATTCCATGTGTAGTATGCGGTTGAGGTTAGAGAGCGGCCCCCGCAGGAAGCCATCGAAGACAGGGGGCGGCTGCCGCGTGCCTTCCGTAGCGTCTTTACGAATCTACGGACCGCAGGCAAGCAACGCAACCGCCGCGCAAGGCGCCGGGGCGGCTACTCGAGTTCCCAGGGCTGCGGGATGCCCAGCAACTGCCGGCCCATGATCAGCTTGAGCGCGTCGTCCGAAGGCCCCATCACCGAGCCGGCGCGCCCGTCCCGGTAGGCACGCTCTACGGGGTGCCCCCGCTTGTAGGCGGTGCCGCCGCAGACCTGCAGGGCCTTGTTCGTCACGTCGATGGCCATCTCGCAGGCGGCAATCTTGATCTGCGCGCATTCGACGAAGAAGGGGTCGTCCGGGTTGGCACGGATGATGTCGTCGAGCAGTTCGGCCTCTTTGAATTCGTCGAAGAGGACCATCGCGTTGTCGGACATCTGGGCCACGCGGTAGACCAGGTGGCGGGCCTGGTCGAGGCGCACGTGCATCTCGCCGATGTAGCGCTGGATGGTCTCCATCGTCGAGAGGGCGGACTTCGTGTCGCTGTGGATGCGCTTCATCACGTGCTCCTTGGCCGCGTCGAAGGCGCCCTGCGCAATGCCCAGGTAGCAGGCGGCCAGCCCGCACTGGTAGATGGGCAGCGTGTAGGCGAACATCATCGAGTGGCCCCACAACGGGTCGCCGAGGAGGTTGGCCGCCGGCACCCGGCACTTGTCGAAGTGCACCGGGCGGCTCGAATTGCCGCGCAACCCCATCCCGTCCCAGACGCCGATGGGTTTGACGTTGGGGTCGCGGGCGTCGACCATGAAGAGGCTCAAGTCCGTCGGGCCGACTTGGGCGCTGGCGCGCAGCGGCACCAGGAAGTAGTCGGACTCGCCGCAACTGGTCGCAAAGGACTTGAAGGAGTCGATGATGAAGTAGTCCTCGCCGTCGGGCACGGCGTAGCTGTCCATGTGCCAGAGCCGGTTGCCCGAACCGGGTTCGCTCATGGCCACGCTCAGGAGCATCTGGCCGCGCACGATGGGTTCGATGAAGCGGATCCGCTGGTCTTCGTTGACCAGCGCCGTCAGCAGCGGCATGGCGCTCAGGTGCATGGTGTAGGCCATGGCCGTCGAGGAGCAGCCGCGCGCCAGTTCTTCGATGACGAAGGCCGCCGTGAGGGTGTTGCCGCCGGGGCCGCCGAGTTCTTCGGGGATCGTCAGGCCCATCAGGCCGGCTTCGCCGAGCGCGGTGATGGATTCGCGGGGAAAGGTGCCGTTGCGGTCCACGTCGGCGGCGCGGGGCGCCAGCACTTCACGCGCCAGCTTCGCGGCGAGCCTTTTCCACTTCCCCTGTTCCGTCGTCAGCGCGATGCCGGAGAGGTTTAACGCGTTTGGCATGTGAGCTTTCGTTGCTGGGTGATCGAGAAGGTGAGCAGGTGCGCAAAGCCGTTTGCGCGCCCCTAATGTAGCGCACCTAATGTAACAGCCGGGCGGATAATACTCAAAGAATTTGTGAACCCCGGGCGGCCCCGGCCCTATTCTACGACGGGCGCTACACCCACCGCGCGGCGGGCCGCTACGCGACGGCTGGCCCAAGTGTAGTAATTTCCGCCCTTAGAAGAAACAGGCAACGACGAGAAAATGCGCCCTGCGCGCCCCCGGCCTATGCTGCATGAACTGGGAGGAACGGTCTACCTGCTGCTGCCCATCCTCGGCGGCGCCCTCTTTCACGGTCTCTGCGTCAAGTACGACTGGCTGGCGCGGCTGGCCCGCCCCATCGACGGCGGGCGCACCCTCGGCGGGAAACCGGTCTTCGGCAAAAACAAAACGTTTCGGGGGCCGGTGGCGCTGGGCCTGGGCGCGGCCCTGGTCATGGCGCTGCAAACCTACGTGCTCCACCGCTACGCGGCAGTGCAAGCCCTCGAACTCTTCGACTACGGCGCCGTCAACCCCTGGCTCGTGGGCTTCGCCATGGGCGCCGCCTCCATGCTGACCGAGCTGCCCAACAGCTTCCTCAAACGGCGCCTGGACGTAGCCCCCGGCGCCGCCGCCGAAGGCCCGCGCAAATGGCTCTTCTTCTTCCTCGACCAGGTAGACCTGTTGCTGGGCGTCTGGCTCGTGATGGCCTTCGTGATGCCCGTGACGCTCCTGCACGTGGGCCTCTCGGTGCTCGTCGTGCTGCTGGTGCACCCGCTGACGACGCTCATCGGCTATGCCCTCCGCATGCGCGCCACCCCACGGTAGCAGCGACTGATTTGTTGTACCTCGGGAAGGATCGAAAATCGAGGATGGAGGATCGAGGATAGCTCTCGCTGCCGGGTGATGCTTCTTCGCTCCTCGCGGCCCTCACCCATCCTCCCACACGTTCCGAACGACAAAGCATTCACCAGATGCCGGGCATCGAGTTTGTAAACACGCCCCGTCCGGCAGCGCGCGCTACCCCCTCCGCAATCCCCAATCCGCACTCCGCAATCCCCAACCCCCGAACGCCGGATTACGGGATTCTCTTCGCAAGGGGGTCCATCTTGTGCGGCCGGGTGCTATCTTTAACCTGGGTTGTGACCTACCAACGACAGGCTACCCGGACGACCGACGAACGGCGAAGGACGATCCTTTTCGCTCCTCATTAGTCGTCCGTCCCCGGATCGAGTCCCCCGGATCAGGTCCGGGGCAGGCTTGGCAGGCTCTGTCGTCCATCGTCGTTTGTGGCTACCGAGCCTACGGCACAACTTGAGTTATCTTTATCCCACGTTGTACCCTGTGAGCACCCGGCCATCAAGACGATGGACGACCGCGGGCCTATGGTCGTCGGTCGTCGTTGCGCCGGAAAACGCTCCTGGCCCGCAACGTGGGTTATCTTGAGGCCCACAGCCGGAACCAACGGAGGAGACGCCATGAACCGGAGAGACTTCGTGAAGGCAGCGGCAGCGGGGGTCGTGGGTGCCTCGCTGCCTGGTAAAGGGGGCCTCGGACGGGCACGCCGCCCGGTAGCCGCCTCCGACCGCGTGCGCGTCGGCGTCATGGGCGTCAACGGGCGCGGCACCGTGCTGGCCCAGACGTTCGCCCGCGCCGAAGGCGCCGAGGTGGCCTACATCTGCGACGTAGACGCCCGCGCCGTCGAAAAAGCCGTCGCCGCCGTCGGCGAGCCGCAAACCGTAGAGGTCGACGGCGCGCCTCGGATGCAGCCCTCCCTCCAGGCGCAACGCCCCGTCGGCGTCGCCGACTTTCGCCGCGTCCTCGACGACGCCGATGTCGACGCTCTGGTCATCGCCGCGCCCGACCACTGGCACGCGCCCGCCACGCTGCTGGCGCTGCAAGCCGGCAAGCACGTCTACGTCGAAAAGCCCTGCGGCCACAACCCGCGCGAGGGCGAACTGCT
>JBFGTT010000314.1:0-5087 GCA_041565995.1 Rhodothermales bacterium | reverse complement strand
CGGCGCGTCGTAGATGGTGGAGGGCTGGGCGAGCACGGGCGCGGCTATCGACAGCAGCAGCGCGAGGCAGGCGGCACGCGGCATGGCGCGGGATAGACAGGTGGAGAAGACCGAGCGGCGTAGAACCGTACGTCACGACGGCTCGTAAGATACGGCATCCGCCGTTGCCATGACGAATGGACGACTCGACGAGAAGACGAATGAGTGGACGGAGATCCCTCTTTCGACGGGCCGGCTCGTCCACACGTAACCGCATCCGCCCCGGGCCATGAAGCTTCCCCAACGTGCAACGCTCTGCGAAGTCGGGCCGCGCGACGGCTTTCAGTTCGAAGACACGCTCATCCCGACCGAGATGAAGCTGGAGGTCATCGGCGGGCTGGCCGAGGCCGGGCTGCCCATCATCCAGGTCGCCTCGTTCGTGCATCCGAAGTGGGTGCCGCAGATGGCCGACGCCGAGGAGGTGTGCCGCCGCCTGCCCGCGCGCGAGGGCGTGCGCTACACCGGGCTGGCGCTCAACAAGAAAGGCGTCGAGCGGGCGCACCGCGCCGGCCTGCGCTACGTCGACCTCTCGATTGCCACCAACGACCGGCACAGCATCGACAACGCCAACATGTCGGTGGCCGAGGCCCTGGCGCAGGCCGCCGAGATGGTGCAGACGGCCCGGCGCTTCGGCATGGAGGCGCAGCTGGGCTTGCAGACCGTCTTCGGATACGCCGCCCCCGGCGACACGCCCCTGGCCAAAGTGCTCGACATGACCAAGCGCTTCCTCGACCTGGGCATCGAGTCGCTCTCGCTGGCCGACTCGACGGGCATGGCGAACCCGGCGATGATCGAGGAGCGGGTGCAGGCGGTGCAGGAGATGGCCGGCGCGGTGCCGCTGGTGCTGCACCTACACGACACGCGCGGGCTGGGCCTGGCCAACGTCGTGGCGGCGCTCGGCTGCGGCGTCACCCGCTTCGACACGTCGCTGGGCGGCATGGGAGGCTGCCCGTTCATCCCCGGCGCCACCGGCAACATCGCCACCGAAGACACCGTCTACCTGCTCGACGGCCTCGGCGTCGAGACGAGCGTCGATCTGGAGGCGGTGGCCGCCGTCACGGAGCGCCTGCAAGCCTTCCTGGGCCGGCGCCTGCCCGGCAAGCTGCACCGCCTCGTCCGGCGCGGCGTCGCGATGGCGGACGAGGCCCAGGCGCCGGCGCCTTCGGGTTTTGCAGGCCCGCGATGATTTAGAAAACGCGCAACGTTCCGATACTGCGAAGGTTGACCCCTGCGCCAGGCGCAGGCCCTGCACGTCCAACCAACGCTCAGACTGTTGCCCTCCAGCCCTGCCCCCCCCGGTCCGAGGCGCCCGCGCCCCCCCCGTTCGAAGGCGTTAGCGAGGAGGAGATCCAGGCGGCGCTGCGCGATACCGCGTTCAACAACCTGCGCCCGGTGGCCTCTTTTCTGAGCGCGGCCTACGCGCTGATGGCCGTAGCCCACGTGGTGATGCTGCCCGACGGCGTCGTGTTGCCGATGGCGCTGGCGGCAGGCGGCACCGCCCTGGCGCTGCTGAGCCTGCGCGTCGGGATGGGCCTGCGGCCGGTGCTGCTGCCCTGGGTGCATCCCATCTGGGCCTTCGCCGCCGCGCTCGTGCTGGTCAACTGCCTGCTGCACCTCTACCTGGTGCCCGAACCCCGGCAGACGACGAACCTCATCCTGGCCGTCGTCGGGATGGGCTTTCTGCTGCTGTCCTCGCGCTGGCTGGCGATCCTGCTCGTAGCGGCGCTAGCCGGCTGGGTGGCCGTGGCCTGGAACGGCCTGCCCGCGCCTGCCTGGGTCCACTTTGCCTTCGCCCTCGGCACGGCCACCTTCCTCTCGGTCATCGTGCACGTCGTGCGCGTGCGCACCGTGCAACGGCTCGAAAAGCTGCGCCTCGAAGAAAGGCATCGCAGCGAAGAACTGCGCCTGGCCAAAGAACGGGCCGAAGCCGCCACCCGTGCCAAAAGCGCCTTCCTGGCGAGCATGAGCCACGAGATCCGCACGCCCATGAACGGCGTCATCGGCATGACCGGCCTGCTGCTCGAAGCCCCCTTGAGTGACAAGTACCGCGACTACGTCGAGACCATCCGCCTCAGCGGCGAGGCCCTGCTGACCATCATCAACGACATCCTGGATTTTTCGAAGATCGAAGCCGACCAGATCGAACTCGAAGCGCAGCCCTTCGAGGTGCGCGCCTGCGTCGAAGAGGCGCTCGACCTGCTCTCGGCGCAGGCGTCCGAGAAAGGGCTGGAGCTGGCCTACTTCATCGACGCCGACGTGCCGCAGGCCGTCGTCGGAGACGTGACGCGGGTGCGGCAGATCCTCGTCAACCTGCTCTCGAACGCCGTCAAGTTCACCGAGCACGGCGAGGTCGTGGTCTCGGTAGAAACCGAGCCGGCGCAGCCGGGCCTTTGCCGGCTCCACGCAACCGTGCGCGACACCGGCATCGGCATCCCCGAAGACCGCATCGGGCACATCTTCGAGTCGTTCTCTCAGGTCGATGCCTCCACCACGCGCCAGTACGGCGGCACCGGCCTGGGGCTGGCCATCAGCAAGCGCTTGGCCGAACTGATGGACGGGACGATGTGGGCCGAGAGCACGCCCGGCGAAGGCTCCACCTTCCACGTCACCCTCACCGCCCCGACGGCGCCGAGCCAGGGACGCCGCGCCGCCCCGGACGACCCCGCCATGCTCTGCGGCAAGCAGGTGCTCATCGTGGACGACAACGCCACCAACCGCCGCATCCTGACGCTGCAAATCGAAGCCTGGGGTATGCACGCGCGCGCCGTCGCCTCGGGCCGCGAAGCCCTGGCGCTCGTCGAGGCCGGCGCCGCCTTCGACCTGGCCCTGCTCGACATGCACATGCCGGAGATGGACGGGCTGATGCTGGCCCAGCGCCTCGACGCACACCCCGCCGGACGCGCGCTCCCGCTGATCATGCTCAGCTCCCTGGGCGATCAGATCCTCGTCGACGAGACGCCGCTGGCGGCCTGCCTCACCAAGCCCGTCAAGCACTCGCAACTGCTCCGGGTCCTCACGCGCGTGCTGAGCCGGGAGCAGGAACGCACCGCCGCCGCCGGAGGACGTGCCGAGGCCGCCGCGCCGGACGCCTCGCCGCTACGCATCCTGCTGGCCGAAGACAACCAGATCAACCAGAAGGTAGCCCTGCGCCTGCTCGAACGCCTCGGCTACAGCGCCGACGTGGTCGCCAACGGCCAGGAAGCCCTCGACGCCGTCCGCCGCGTCCGCTACGACGTGGTGCTGATGGACGTCAACATGCCCGAGATGGACGGCCTGGAAGCCACGCGCCTGCTCTGCGCCTGGTATCCGCCCGCCGAACGCCCCCGCATCATCGCCCTGACGGCCAACGCCATCCTCGGCGACCGCGAACGCTGCCTTGAGGCCGGCATGGACGACTACCTGACCAAACCGGTGCGCACCGAACACCTGCAGGAAGCCCTGGCGCGCTGCCGCCCCCTGGCCGCCCCCGCGCCCGACCCCGCCGCCGACGCCGCACCCATCGTGCGCCGCCAGCTGGCCTCCCTCGTCGGCGACGACGCCGACTTCGCCGCCGAGCTACTGGGCACCTTCCTCCGTACCACCGACGGCTTCCTGTCCGACATGCGCGCGGCCCTGACCGACGACGACGCAGCCACGCTCCAGCGCACGGCCCACTCGCTCAAGTCGAGCAGCGCGTACCTGGGCCTCACGCGCCTGCACGCGCTGTGCCACACCCTGGAGGCCGCCCTCCACAACGGCTCGCCCACCACCCCCCTGGCCGCCGCCGTCGAGGAGATCGCGCACACCTTCGAGGCGGACCGGCACGCGCTCGAACGCGAGATCGACCACCTCCTCAGCAGCAAGTACCTGGCCGCCTCCTGAATCCGAGAGCTGGCGGGTGGCGCCGTGGGCCATTCTCTTTTTATCTCGCCGGTGGCCTTGATCCTGACGGGGCTTTTTCTTTATCTGATACGTGTCTGAGGCAACACAAAGCCCCCGGGTACGTCGCGCATTCCGACGGCGGACGCCCGCCTTCAACCAACCACGCTGCCGCCGGCAGGGAGGTCGTCGTGGCCCGCTACCCCCGTCTCCTTTTGCTGGGCCTCCTGCTGGGCCTGACGCTGCCGGCGCAGGGGCAGACCGAGATCGAGCGAGAGCGCGCCTCGCTGCGGGGCGTGACGGGCTTCTACCTCTCGCTCAACGTCGAGGGGCCGCACTCGGTGCTCGGGCAGGAGGCGCTGGATTTCCACCGGCTGGAGGACGCGCTCCGGGCGCGGCTGCGCGAGGCGGGCCTGCAGGTGCTCGACGAGACGCAGGTGACGGCCGCCGAGCGCGTGCCCTACCTGCACGTGCACGTCAACGCGATGGACGCGGGGCGGGGCCTGGTTCCGTTCGGGGTTGAACTGGCATTTTACCAGGCCGTGCGCCTGGCGCGCGCTCCGTCCGCCGCGACGGTGGCCGCCACCTGGGGCGCCAGCGTGATCGGCATTGCCTCCTACGACCAACTGCCCATCGTGGCGGAGGCAGCGCTGGCCCTGTTGGAGGATTTCGCGGAAGACTTCCGGGGCGCCAATCCGTAGGGAGGCCGGATCCGGGAAGCGGCGCCAGCGGTGTAAGGACGGCCCCGCCCTCTTGCACCCTACAAACGGTGAGCGCCCTGCTCCCGCCCGGCCCGTCTGCCGCGCACGCTATCCCGGAGCGTGGGACTTTGGCCCGGCTTGCACGCTTTTGTTAGGGCTACGCTTGAGGTTTACGTCAGCTTTCAGCATTTTCCCGTTGCCGGAACCGCCGCGCCTGCGCCCCCATCACGCACTCTTAACCCGCCTCTCGCCATGATCCGCAGACCTTCTGAAAGCTCTGTCCTTTTCCTGGCCGCTTTCCTGCTTGCTTTGATGACGGCAGGATGCACCGAAGAGCAAACGCGCCAGGTGGAGCCGGCGCCTTCGGACGAACAGACCGCCACGGATCCCATCGCCAGCGGGCGGGCCTCCTACGAAGCCCACTGCATGAGTTGCCACGGCCCCGACGGCACCGGCACCGGCGAACTCGTCGGCGACCTGAACGTGCTG
>JBFGTT010000313.1:0-5098 GCA_041565995.1 Rhodothermales bacterium | reverse complement strand
GATGGGCTATAACGGGCTCTCCAGCGACATGCGAACCCGCAGGGATCAGGACAAGGCGCCTGGCGGGCAGGGGGCTGCGCGCAGCGCCTCGCCCGGCGGCGCGTCGTCCCAGGATTGGAACGACGACGCCCAGGACCAGATCTCTGCCCTGCTGGGCCAGGTGGAGAACGAGGCCGAGGAGGATCTGCTCGACCTGGCCGCCATCCGGGAGGCCCTGGCCCGCAAGCAGCCGCCGCCGGAACCTGAAGAAAAGCCCGACGCCCAGGAGCCGCCCAAAGAGGCGAGGAAACGCCTCGAATGGCTCGACAAACTGCTCGGCGCCGACCGGTCGCCCGCCGACGAGGAAGCGCCCGCGCCGGCCCCCGAGGCGCCGCCGAAAGCCGAGGCCCCGGCCAAAGCACCGCAGGCGGCAGCCATGGACCACCTCTTCAAAGACGTGGTGATGATGGACCTGTTGCAGCGCGGCGTGCTGACGCTGCCGCAGGCCCTACGCGTCGTCGAGCAGCAGGCCCAGCAGCCGGAGCAGGTCCTCTGGCGCCTCGTCGCCCAACTCCCCGGCGTCGACCGCGACCTCGTCTTCGACACGGCGGCCAACCTCCTGGGCTTCCCCGCCGTCGATCTGGCGGCGGAGGACACCTCCGCCGCCATGCTCGGCAACGTGATGCGGCTCTTGCCTGCCGCGCTGCGCGAGCAGTTGTTCGCCCTCAACCTGCTGCCTTTCAAACTCAGTGCGGACCGGAAGTCCCGGAAGCACACCCTGCTCTTCGCCTCGCACGACCCCGCCCACCCCGACGTCCGGCAACTCGTCGAGGCACTGGGCATGCAGGCCGAGTTGTACTACGCCCCGGAGGCCGCCGTGGCGCGGTGCCTCGAAGACGCCCAAACGACCGCGCAGGAGCCTCAAGCGCCCGCCGAAGCCACGACGCCCGCCGAGGCCGAAGCCCCGCAGGCCGTAGAGATCCTGGATCTCTCGGCGGATGACGAATTTCTGGAATTACACTGGGAGCCGTTCTCGGACGAGGAAGAGGCCGCTGCCGAAGCCGCCGAAGAGGCCGCCGAAGAGGCCGTCGAAGAGGCCGTCGAAGAGGCCGCCGAAGAGGCCGTCGAAGAGGCCGCCGAAGAGGTGGAGTGGAAGTCGCTGGCCGAACTGGAGGCTGCGGCGCCCGCCGCCGACCTCGACGACCTCGACCGGGACGATGCCCAACGAAACCGGCCGGCCGTGTCGCGCCCCGCCGCCGGCGCTTCGTCCGACGAGGCCGCCGAAGGGGCCGACATGCCGCCGGCCGACGAGGTGCTCCTCGACGTGCCGCCCGCCGACGCGCCCGCCGACGCCCCGGTCCACCCCGCCGAGATCCCCTCCTTCGACGGCAGCACGGTGGACCTCTCCGAGAAAACCCCCGTGCCCGACGTGGCCGACTGGACGCAGGCCGACGAACCGCCCCCTGCCGAGCCAAAACCCGCCGCGCCGCCTCCTGCCAAACCGGAACCCGCCGCGCAGGAGGAAAACGACAGTCGCTACGACCGCCTGCCCGACGTAGACCTGGAAAAAATTAAGTCGAAAGACCGCGTCGTGGCGATGCTGATGCGCAAAGGCATCGTCTCGACCCGGCAGATCAAGCGGGCGCATTGGAAACAGGACGAAGACAACCTCAAGGATCCGCTCTGGCGCGTCCTCACCACCGTCGAAGGCGCGCCCCGCAACGCCATCTTCGCCGAAGCAGCCAGCGTCTACGCCTTCAAAACCGCCGAAATGGGCGAGGGTAAGCCCGACCCGGAGTTCGCCCGCTCCGTGATGGACACCTTCGACGAAGGACTGCGCGACACCTTGCTCAAGCTGCGCGCGGTACCCTTCGAGGTAGACCTCGACCAGCAGACGGGCGCCATCAAGGTGGTCTTCATCACGCACGACCCCACGCGCCCCGAAGTGCACCGGACGATGCAGAAGCTCAAGCTCGAACGCTTCGAGCTGCGCTACGCCCCCGAAGCCATCGTCACCGGACTGATCCTCGAAGCCTTCCCGCGCCGCAACGAGTTCCTCGAACGCATCGCCGAGAACGACGCCTTCGACCTGGGCATGAGCTACGAGGAGAAGAGCGAACTCGTCGACGAAGACGCCCTCGAAGCCGAGATCAACCGCTCGAAGCTCATCAACCTCTTCGAGGCCACCCTCATCGAGGCGGTGCGGCAGGGCGCCTCCGACGTGCACATCTGGCCCAACGCCAAGAAACAGGTCGAAATTCACTTCCGCGTAGACGGCCGCCTGCAACGCTGGCACCTCGAAGACAAGATCCACCCCGAAGCACTCATCGCCGTCATCAAAGACAACGCGATGAACGTCGACCGCTTCGAGCGCGACGCCGCGCAGGACGGCTTCATCCAGCGCTGGATCGACGAGGCGCTCATCCGCTTCCGCGTCTCGGTGCTGCCCATCGCCAACGCCGCCACCGACGTGCGCTCCGAGAGCATCGTCATCCGCGTGCTCGACGACCGCAAAGTCATCAAGGACCTGCGCAAGCTGGGCCTGCACGAGGTGGCCTACCAGCGCTTCACCAAGGCCATCCGGCAGCCGCACGGCATGGTCATCCTCACCGGCCCCACCGGCTCGGGCAAAACCACCACGCTCTACGCCTCGCTGCACGAAGTCGTCAGCCCCGAAGTCAACGTCCTGACCGTAGAAGACCCCGTCGAGTACATCCTGCCCGGCGTGCGCCAGATCAAGCTCAACCACAAACTCGGCCTCGAAGGCGCCCTGCGCTCCATCCTCCGCCACGACCCCGACATCGTGATGGTGGGCGAGATGCGCGACCGCGACACCGCCGAGCTGGCCATCAAGCTCGCCAACACGGGCCACCTGACCTTCTCGACGCTCCACACCAACGACGCCGCCAGCGCCGTTACGCGCCTCTACAAGATGGACATCGAGCCGTTCCTGATCGCCTACGCCATCAACCTGGTCGTGGCGCAGCGCCTCATCCGGCGGCTCTGCCAGCAGTGCAAACGCGTCGACCCCGACCCCGACCCCGTGCTGCTCAAGAACCTGGGGTTCAGCGAGGAAGAGATCGACTCGATGACTTTCTACATCGAAGGCCACGACCAGAACTGCCCCACGTGCAAGGGCCTCGGCTACAAGGGCCGCCGCGCCGTCACCGAGGCGCTCTACTTCTCGCGCGCGGTTCGCCACCTCATCGCCGACTCCGAGGGCAAGCTGGACGAACAAGAGATCAAGGCGCTGGGGATCAAGGAGGGCATGATGACGCTGCAAGACTCGGCCCGCGAGATCGTCAAGCAGGGCGATACGTCCATCCTGGAGATGCTCCGCGTCATCGCCGCCGAGGATTAGCGTATCGTTTTCGGACACCGACAGCAGCCGCCCGGGGCCCGCCCCGCAGCGCGGGGTTTCGATGCTGCCCCCCGGCATTACGAAAGGTATCGCGACGGCGGCCCGAGGGCGCCCGTCGGGGAGCCGGGGAACACCCGGCGGCCCTTCACGCCCGTTTTCTCCACCCTTTTTTTCCGATTCATTATGTCTGCATGGGCTTCTCTTCCTGCGAACGTGCCCGCCGTGCGGGCGGGTGAGGCGTCCGGCGTGAGCGTGCCGGAGGGTCAATTGAGGGCGGCGCCCGCCGCCGGCGCTGCCGTGCCGTGCGGACATCCTGAAACGGAATGGAGCGTGGCAGCCCCGAAAAGCGCCCAATTCGAGCCGTCTGGGGCGTTATTTGACGGATGGATGGAAAGATTCTTGCATCACCGTGCCCTGACCGCGTAGCCGGCAAGGCGCACGCTCCCCCCTTTTGAGAGGCTGACGCAAAATGACGCAGACCATGTTCGCCATCGTGGCGCTGATCATCCTGTCGCTGTTCGTCTACCACGAACGGCGCACCACGATCCGGGCGCAGGGCACGATGGTACGCAGCGCCGTAGCGACCATCGGCAACGGCGTGGCCGTCGAGCGGCTCAGCAAGATCCGCACGTTGAGCTACGACGAAGCCACCCGCGAGACGTTCGTCGACTCGCCGGCTCAGCTCACGCTGCACTACAACTTCGGGCCGAGCCAAGACTCGCCCAACGACGACGTCGACGACTTCGACGGGGCGGTCAAGGACGTGCACCGCGTGGTCAACTCGGACACGCTGAGTTTCCGCGTCGAGTCCTACGTGCGCTACGCCAACGAGAGCGACCCCTCGCAGGTGTCCACGGGCACCATCCCGACCAAGTACAAGCTGGTGGCCGTCAAGGTCTACAGCCTGGACCTGCCCCGGCCCGACACCGTGCGGATCGCCCAGACGATCTCCTGCAAAAACGCCTGCAACTGGTAAACCCAGCCGAAGGCGCCAAGCCAAAAGACGACCATGCAAGTGCTGCTCGACAATATGGCTGCGACCATCATCGGCGGCGTCATCTTCCTGATGCTCATCGCGGTCAACATGAGCAACCGGGAATCCCTGACCGACACCACCGCCTTCTACGCGATGGTCCGGCAACAGGAGGAGTTCGCCAAGATCCTCACGCTGGACCTCCAAGGCGTCGAGGAACTGCACGACGTCGCCGAGAACACGGCCGACAGCACCTTCCGCTTCCGCACCTTCATCGAAAACGACCCCAACCCGCACGAGATCGTCTACAAGCGTCAGTTCGTGCGGCGGAAGGACGGCGTGCGCTATTACCGCATCGTGCGCTACGTCGACGGCCAGCAGGTCGGCGGCAGCGCCGACATCATCACCACCTGGACGGTCCAGGCGCGCGACGCCGCCGGCGCCGACGTGGGCGACCCCGACGCCGCGCGCCAGATCTTCGTCCACTTCGACGTGGCCTCGCTGCTGGGCCGCAAAACGAACAACGAGGCTCGTTTCAAACCGACCGTAGAGCGGACCTACTGGGAAGCCGCTTTCTTCCCGCCGCTGCTGCAATAACCCGGACGGCCAGGCACCGCCGAACCACGCAGCCCACGAGGGCCGCGTGACCTACACCGACACAGAGAAAAACGATGGGAAAGGCGATCTTGATATTCGTGGTCTCCGTCACGGTGGTCGGGGCGTTCTACGCCGGCGGCGACCAGCGCGCCCAGCTCGACACGACCCAACGCCAGGCCACCGACGAG
>JBFGTT010000312.1:0-5100 GCA_041565995.1 Rhodothermales bacterium | reverse complement strand
AGGCGGCCCGCCGTGCGCGTGGCGTAGCACAGCTCGCCCTCCCGCGTGTTCGGCCCGTACCAGGTGTCGGAGGGCCGGTGCGAGGGCACCTCCTGCAACAGGCGCGGCGGATCGCCCGCCTCCGGGCGCACCCACAGCGGCGTGCTGACGTAGAGCGTGGCGGCCTCGCTCGGCGGCACGTAGAGCGGCGTCTCGGGGCGCACCACCACGGGCCGATCCGCCAGCGCAGGCGTCACCGCGAGCTGCCCGCCGGTGGCGCGGAAGCTGAACCGGCTGACGGCGGCCTCCGCCGGCAGGTCTTCCAGCGACAGGCTCACCTCGCCCTCGGGCAGCGGCGCGGTGACCTCCGCCGTCTTGCTCAACGAGTCGCCGTCCTGGACGTGCACCAGGCGCCATTCCTGCGGCAGGTGATAGATCCAGAGCGTGCTCGGGCCGACCCTCCAGCACCCGGCCTGCCCCTCGTCGAGCGTGAACGCGCCCCACCAGACGGTTTTCTCTTGTACCCGCTCCGGCATAGTCAAGGCAGATGGCTATATTGTCGTTCGATCCGGGATAAGATAGCGGTTGGCGGCGATGCTTCGCCACGCGCCGCGATGCGTAAAACGTGAAACATAATACGAGCGGACGCCTCGCAACCGGAGGCGCCGTAGCAGCAGGGAGCGCAAGGTAACGGCTTAAACCGCCTGGAAACGCTGATGACAAGACGCTTGAAAGATCGCCTCAAGTTCATCCTGGAACGCTGGCTCCAGCGCGGGGCGACCTACCAGCTGCTGGTGATGGTGGCCCTCATCGTGGCCGTGGCCGTGACCGGTGGCCTGCTGGCCTGGGGCCTCAGCGACGCCTTCGCCGGGCCGGCCGAGGCCGTCTGGTGGGCCTTCCTGCGCCTGACCGACCCCGGCTACCTGGGCGACGACCAGGGCACCCTGCTGCGCACCGTCTCGACGGTCGTCACGGTGCTGGGCTACGTGCTCTTCATGGGCTCGCTCATCGCCATCCTGACGCAGTGGCTCAACCAGACCATGCGCAAGCTCGAAAGCGGCCTGACGCCCATCTCGATGGACGGCCACCTGCTCATCCTGGGCTGGACCAACCGCACCGCCACCATCGTGCGCGAGCTGGTGATGTCCGAAGGGCGCGTGCGGCGTTTCCTGGCGCGGCGCGGCACCCGCCGCCTGCGCATCGTCATCCTGGCCGAAGCCGTCGATGCCGAGTTGCGCCAGGAACTGCGCGACGCGCTCGGCCCGGCGATGAAGCAGAGCCGCATCATCTTCCGCTCCGGCACCTCGATACGCATCGAACACCTGCGCCGGGTGGACTTCGCCAACGCCTCGGCCATCCTGCTGCCGGGGGCCGACTTCGCCCTCGGCGGCGCCGAAGCCACCGACGCCCGCATCATCAAGACCCTGATGTCGATTGCCAAGTACGGGCAGGCGCGGCCGCGGACGAAGCAGCCCGTCGTCGTCGCCGAGATCTTCGACGCGCAGAAAGTGCCCATCGCGCGGCAGGCGTACCAGGGCGAGTTGAACGTCATCGCGGGCGATGCCTTCATCAGCCGGCTCATCGCGCAGAACGTTCGCCATCCGGGCCTCTCCTTCGTCTACGCCGAACTGCTCTCCTACAGCCACGGCAACGAGGTCTACGTGCGCTCGTGGCCGGACTTTACAGGGCGCCCGCTGCACAGCCTCCCCGAAGCCTTCTCAAAGGCCGTCCTGCTGGGCGCCGTCCGGCCCGAAGGCCGGGGGTTCCGGCCCTTCCTCAACCCCCCCGCCGACTTCACGCTGGAGGCCGATGACCGCCTGGTGCTCATGGCCCGCACCTACGAAGACACCGAACCCGACGCCGCCTTCGTGCCGGGCGATGAGGTCGCGCACGGGACGCCCGCCGGCGACGCGCCCCTGCAAGCCCAACGCCGCCTGCTGTTCCTGGGATGGAGCCACAAGGTGGTGGCCCTCGTGCAAGAGTTCGCCAGCTACGGCAACGAACGCTTCGAGATCGACGTGCTCTCGGTGATCTCCGCCGCCGAACGCGAGGCTCGCCTGGCCCGCCTCGACCTGCCGCCCGACCGCGTCCGCCTGCGCCACCTCGAAGGCGACTACACCCGTCAGGCCGACCTGCTGGCCGCCGAGCCTGCCGGCTATGACAACGCCATCTTCCTCGGCAGCGACTGGCTCGAGACCGGCGAGGAATCGGACGCCCGCACCATCCTGGGCTACGTGCTGCTGCGCGCCGTGCTCCCGCAGGAAGGCCCCGCCCCGGAGGTGCTCGTCGAACTGAGCGACCCGGCCAACGCCCGGCTCTTCCAGCGACGGCCCGGCGAGGTCATCATCAGCCCGCTCATCCTGAGCCACATGCTGGCCCACGCGGCGCTGCGCCAGGAACTCACCGTCGTCTTCGAAGAACTCTTCGGGCCGGGCGGCGCCGAAATCTTCTTCCGCCCCGCCGCCGACTACGCCCTGGCCGACCGGCAGATCGGCTTCCGCGAGGTGCAGCGCGCCGCCGCCGCGCGCGGCGAAATCGCCCTGGGCCTGCGCCTGCACGCCGAGGCCGGCAAACTCGACGGCGGCGTCCAACTCAACCCTGCGCTCACCACGCGCTGGACCCTCCAGCCCGACGACGAAATCGTCGTGCTGACGACGTATTAGTGCAGCGTCAAGCGGTCTGTTGTGCCGTCACGACGGGGCATCGCCTCACGAAACGTCGGGGCGCCGAAGAGTGGGGAGCGGAGGGCGAGGAGCGCGCTCCGACAATTGCCCTCCGCTCTTCGCCCCCCGAACGCGACGCGCCTTGAAGATGCCTTGCGTGTCTGCCAACTGCATGGCTGAAGAAGCCCCAGCGGGCAGAATGGCTGAAGAAGCCCCAGCGGGGCGACCTGTTTGTAGCCGTCACGTGCCAAAAAAAGAAGCTCCGTAGGAGCGACCTGTCCCAAGCAACAGGCCGCCCCGGAGCCCGCCCCTGCGCAGGCAGGAGGGACTTTGCAGACACGCCCCAGCGTCCGCCGGGAGGGTGCCCTGCCGAGACGCGGCGGCGAGCGCCCCGCCGGTCGATGCCTAGCGCAGGGGGATGGTATCGACCCGCCGCCACTGCGCGGCGCCTTCCTTCTTGCTCGTGGTGCCCGGCACCCGGCCCCGCCCGATGGTGATCATCCGCGTGGCGGCCACGCCGTTGGTCGCGTAGAACTGTTCGACGGCGCGGGCGCGGTCCTCCGAGAGCCGCTGCGGGTTGCGCTCGCCCGGCGCGGCGTAGCCTTCGAGGCGGACGTTCATGTTGGGGCATTCGCGCAGGATCTCCAGGTTGTCGCGCAAGGCCCTCTTGGCCGCCTCGGTCAGCGTGCTGTTGTTGGAATCGAAGAAGGCCGGGCTCATCTCGGTGATCTCGCTGCAGATCTCGGCCTCGTAGGGCCGCACGATGATCGACATGGTGCGCGTGTCGGCGCCGGAGGCGTTGGCGAGGTTGAGCGTGACGGTGTAGGTGCCCGGCTGGCGGTAGGTATGCGTGGGCGCCGGCTCGCCGCTGCCCTGCTGGTCGCCGAAGGTCCAGTCGTAGGTCAGCGGCGTGTCTCCGCGGACGGTGGCGCGGAAGCGCACCGGGGTGCGCGTGTCGGGGTCCTGCGGATCGGCCGAGAGGGCGATGATGGCCGCCGGCACCGGCCTGGGCACCACGCGGACGGACATCGAGCGGGAGTCGGAGCCGCCCCGATTGCTGGCCGTGAAGCGGACCGTGTAGGTGCCGGGCGCGGTGTAGCTGTGCGAGGCGGTAAGGCCGACGGAGCTGGTGCCGTCGCCCCAGTCCCAGCGGTAATCGACGGGGCGCGAGACGCGGTTCTCGTTGGTGGCGGCGGTGAAGGCGCCGGGCTGCCCGGTCTCGAGGGTGGCGGGGCCGTCGATAGCCAGCACGCGCGGGGCGGTGAAGGCGCCCCTGAAGTTGATTTTCAGCCCGCCGCCGAGGGTGGTCAGCAGGTCGAAGCTGGCGCCGCCGTCGTCCTCACGCCCGTCGGCGGCGTCGTCGGGGAAGGTGGGATGGGTGGTGGCTTCGAAGAAGAGCGAGAGGCTGTTCGAGAGCGGGATGTCCACGCCGAGGCCGAAGAGGGCACCGAAGGCCGTCTCGCTCTCTGCCTGCGTGCTGCCAGGTTTCAAGACCTTCCCGAAGGTGGCGTGCGCGCCGGTTTGCAGGTAGGGCGCCACGCCGACGTCGTCGCCGATGGTGTAGCGCAGCAGCAGCCGGAGCGTGTGCCGCACCTCGTCCTCCTCCGTCGGATCGATGCCGGGATAGTTGCCGATCTGGTAGCCCACACCCAGGCCGAGCGGATGCGTGAACTGGTAGCCGAGTTCCACGCCGGCGTTGTAGGGGAAGCCTCCGCCGGAGGCAAAGAACGCCTTGTCCTGGTCGCCGACGTAGCTCGATAGGCCCGCGTGCAGGCGCATGAAGAAGGTCTCGGCGGGGCGTCGGTGCTGCGCTGCGGCGCTGCCGGCGGTGACGAGCAGCAGGAGGCATCCCAGGATGGATGCCGGCAGAAAGCGTTGCGTCATGTCGCTAGGCTCCACGCGGGAGTCGGGTTGAGAGGATGACGGGAGTGCTCACGGCTGCCTGGATGAAATTTGCGTGACCGGGCGAGCGGCTCCCGGCCTGCCTCGCCACGTCGGCGCGCACCGCCTTAAGGTACGCATTTTCAGACACGATGAAGGAACGCGCGCCGCGACTTTGCGGCACCGTTACACCGAAGCGCGCCGGCGGACAGGCGCGGCGTGGATCTATCGAAGGCTGCGTGCGTGTCTGCCCTCGCCGTCCCGCCCACGTGCCCGGACCCTCGCCGATGCTCCTCGTCTCGCTCGACGTGCCCGACGCCGGCCTCTTCCACGTGCTCATCGTGGCCGACGACCCGCTGGCCCGCGCCGGCCTGGTTGCCCTGCTGGCCGATCAGCCGGGCTACGCTGTGGCCGACGCCGTCGCCACCGACGACGACCTCGCCGACGCCCTGCAACGCTTCCGCCCGGACGTGGTGCTCTGGGACCTCGGGCCGGGCACCGACGCCCTCGCCGAGCCGGACCTCTTCCAGGACGACGCCCTGCCGGTCGTGGCGCTGGTGCGGGACGAAGCGTCCGT
>JBFGTT010000311.1:0-5104 GCA_041565995.1 Rhodothermales bacterium | reverse complement strand
TCAAGGCGCAGAACCACCCCGACATCCGCTACGAACTCGACCACGCCGAGCTACTACGGCCCGCCGGCCCGGAGGACGGTGCCTACGCGCTACGCGCCACGGGCCGGCTGACGATTGCCGGCGCCGAGCGACGCATCGAGCTGGACGTCACGGGCCGGCGCCTGCCCGACGGACGCTACCGCGTGCAGGGCAGCCGCTCCCTCGTCATGACCGACTTCGGCGTCGATCCGCCGACGGCCCTGCTGGGCCTCATCCGCGCCGACGAGCGCATCGTGGTCGGCTTCAACCTCGTCGCCGCCCCGGTATCCAACCACCCAACCAGGTAGGGAGCACCGCGCGCGGGGAGATGCCCCGCCCGGCTCCTGACCATCGAACCTATCCGCGCTTACTCACAGGAGGAAACACCATGAAACGCTCCTTCGCTACCATCCTCGCTGCCGTGCTCGTCGCAGCCCTCGTGCTGCCTGCGTGGGCGCAGAAACTCGACGTAGGCGTGCAGAGCGCCATCGTCTTCCAGGGCCTCAACCAGGAAAACGACAACGGCACGCTCCCCGAACTCGCCAACGGCTTCCAGAACGCCGTCGGCAACCTGACCTTCGCCACCGAGATCTTCGAGGGCGGAGAAGTCAACGTGGATCTCTTCATCTCGTCGAAGCATCACACCGAGACGTGGGGGTACCAGGGCTACTTCCGGATGACGCAACTGCCGTCTTGGATGAAACTCGGCGCCTTCGGCGCGTTTTACGACGAGCACCTCGAAGTCAAAGCGGGCCAGATGACCATCGACTTCGGCGACGGCCTGCTCTACCGTTCCATCAACGGAGACGTCTACAACAACGAACTCATCGGCAACCCGGTCGTCTCGCCGGCGCTGACCACGCTGGGGATGGAAGCCACCGGCCATAGCGGCATATTCCACCTGATGGCCGGTTTCTCCAACGGCACCACCAAGGGCGACATCCAGCAGGGCCACGGCACCGCCCTGCACGGCAAGGCGTGGATCACGCCCTTCAACGAGACGGCCCGCTTCGCCGCCTCTTTCTACCGCGTCGACCACTCCGGCAACGGCACCGGTTACCCCGGCACCGGCACCAAGTCCTACCTCTTCGCCCAGGGTGACCGCGCCGGCACCCGCTACGACGTCTGGAACGGCCCGGACGGCGGCCAGATCTTCTTCGGCAAGGAGCAGCAGGTGACCGCCTTCCAGCTCGACGGACGCCTCGCCTACAAGCCGCTGCTGCTCTACGGCGCCGCCGGCTGGTACCGCGATGCCGACTGCAACGGCACCGTCGAGGGCAACGATAACGGCAACCCGGAGGATCGCTGGAGCTACTACATGGTCACCGCCAAAGTGAACCTCACCGACTGGCTCTACCTCGCCAGCCGCTATAGCACGGCGCTGGCCTCGAAGGTAGTGGACACGGACCTCGACGGCAAGATCGAGCGCTTCCAGGTCGGCGGCGGGTTCAAGATCTACGACGGCGTGCTGATCAAGCTGGAGTACGTCAAGCAGACGACGTCGGGCTTCCCCGTCGGCACCGTCAACAATCGCACCGACCTGGGCCTGCATCCGAGCTTCAGCGGGATCTCGGTGGAGACGGCGGTGAAACTGTAACCGCGTGCCTTCGCCGCGCCGGACGCATAGCACCGAAGAGGGGACTCGCAACGGGTCCCCTCTTCTTTTTTATCGCGCCCGGCTTGCTGCTTCCCTCCATCGCCCTCGCCAACCCGCTCCGGAAGCGAACGGTTCGGCAGGGGCGGATTGGTTATATTGGTCCTGCGGTGCGCCCCCCTCGCGCGAACGTCGCGGTTCGAGGGAGGCGTTCGAAACCAACGCAAGCCCCCATGAGCCTCAGGCATCCCCTCGTTTTGTGCCTCGCGCTGCTGCTGACGGCGGCGGCGGGCGGCGGCTGTGAGACGGCCGAGGAGGTCCGGGTAGACCAGTCCTATTTCGTCGTCACGCACGGATCGGCGGGCAGCCCGTTCTGGGCGGTGGTGGTGCGCGGGGCGATGGATGCGGGCGAAGCCCTGGGCGTCAGGGTGCAGTACCTCGGCCCGGACCAGTTCTCCGTCGAGGCGTTCGTCTCGCTCATCGACGCGGCCATCGCAGCCCGGCCCCAGGGCATCGCGGTCTCCATCACCGACCCCACGGCGGTGGCCGAACCCATCGGGCGCGCCCTCGCGGCGGGCATTCCCGTCGTGGCCATCAACGTGGCCGATCCACGAGGCGAGATTCCCTACCTGCTCTACATCGGCTCCGACGAGTACCAGGCGGGCTACCAGGGCGGGAAACGGCTGCTCGAACGGGGGTTCGAGGGCAGCGCCGTCTGCGCCATCCACGAGGTGGGCAACCTGACCCACGAGACCCGCTGCCGGGGCTTTGCCGAGGCGCTGGCGGAGCAGGGCGTCGAGGTCGTCGCGCTCGACATCACGTCCGACACGGTGACGGCGGTAGAGGTCTTCCGGGCGCATTTCGCGGCGCATCCCAACACCGGCGCCGTGATGACCCTGGGCGCCGACGGCATGTCGTCCTGGCGCGTCTTCGTCGACGAACGCCCGCGCGAGGGCGTCCTGCACGCCACCTTCGACCTGGACCCGGTGACGCTCGACGCCATCCGAGACGGCCTGACGCTCTTTACGATCGACCAGCAGCAATACCTGCAAGGGTTTCAGGGGGTGATGGCGCTCTACCTCAAACACAACTTCGAGATCGAACAGGCCAACGACGTCCTCACCGGCCCCGGCTTCGTCACCGCCGAGAACATCGAAACCATCGCCTCCTTGATCGAAGCGGGATATCGGTAATGCAGGGTGATGCGCGCAAGCACTTCCTCGGGCGGCTGCGGACCTATCCGGAGATCGGCGCCGTGACCATGTTTCTGGCCGTCTTCGGGTTCTTCGCGCTCCTGGCGCCCAACTTCCTCTCGCTCTCGTCGTTGTCGGGCATGCTGAACCTGGCCTCGGTGGTGGGCACCGTCGCCATCGGCGCCACGGTGCTGATGGTGGCCGGCGAGTTCGACCTGTCGGTGGGGGCGACGATGGGCCTGGCGGCGATGGTGTTTATCCAGCTCAGCAATGCCGGGCTGCCCCCGGTGGTGGCCCTGGGCGGCACCTTCGTCTTTGCCAGCGCCGTCGGGCTGCTCAACGCCGTGGTGGTCTTGCGGGCGCGCATCTCCTCGTTTATCGCCACGCTGGGCATGATGATGGTGGGCCGTTCGCTGCTGGTGCTCTGGACGGGCGGCAGCATCGTGCGCCTCGACGAACCCGGCTGGATGGCGGCCCTCGTGGCCGGGCGTATTCATCCCTCCGGGCTGCGCATGATGGCGCTCTGGTTCGTGGTGCTCATCGTGGTCTTCCACGTCGTCATGACGCAGCGCCGCTTCGGCAACGCCGTCTACGCCGTGGGGGGCAAGCCGAGCGCCGCGCGGACGATGGGCATCCAGGTGGGCCGCGTCAAAGTCGTCGCCTTCCTGATCACCGCCTGGCTGGCCGCTTTTGCCGGCCTCATGCAACTCTCGCGCATCGGCTCGATCAACGCGCTGACGGGGGAGGGGTTTGAGTTGCAGGCCATCGCGGCGGCGGTGGTCGGCGGGGCGCTCCTGACCGGGGGCTACGGCAGCGTGCTCGGCACCCTCTTCGGCGCCCTGGTGGCCGGCATGGTGCGCAACGGCTTGATCCTGATGGGGTTCGACTCTCGCCTGGCTACCGGGCTGATCGGGCTGGTGCTGATCGTCGCGGTCATCATTAACACGTCGCTACGCGGCGAGCAAACGTCATGACACCCCTGCTCGAAGTGCGCAACGTGGCCCGGCAGTTCGGCCACGTGCAGGCCATTCGCCGGGCGAACCTGGCGGTCGCCGCCGGGCAGGTGGTGGCCCTGCTCGGCGACAACGGCGCCGGCAAGTCGACGCTGGTGAAGATCATCCAGGGCTACCATGCCCCCAGCAGCGGCACGATGTGGATGGACGGCCAGCCGATTCGGTTTGCCTCGCCCGCCGAGGCCCGAGACGCGGGCATCGAGACGGTCCCGCAGGACCTGGGGCTGGTGCCGCTGCTGAGCATCTACCGCAACTTTTTCCTGGGACGCGAACTGACCCGGAAACCCTTCGGCTTCCTCGATCATCGCCGCATGCGGGCCATCTGCACCCGGTCGCTGGCGCACCTGGGCATCCAGGTTCGAGATCCGAACGAGGCCGTCGGCAACCTCTCCGGCGGCGAACGCCAGTCCATCGCCATCGGCCGGGCCGAGCACTTCGGCGCCCGGCTGGTGATGCTCGATGAACCGACCTCGGCGCTCTCGGTCAAGCAGACCCGCATGGTGCTCGATTACATCGTCGAGGCCCGCGCGCGCGGCCTGGCAATCCTGTTCATCACCCACAACATGGCCCACGCACACGCCGTGGCGGACCGCATCACGGTCATGCGGCAGGGGCGTACCGTGGCGGAGGATCTGCCTGGAGACGAGGTGACCGTCGAAGAAATGGGCCGGCTGGTGATGGGCACGCTCACCGTCGACCAACTCGCCGGCAGACCGCCGCCCGCCGGGATATGACGCCCGGGGCGTGTCTACGAACTGGATGGTAGAAGCAGCCCCGGCGGGGCGGCCTGTTGGTAGCACGCAGGCCCCCCCTCAAAAAGCTCCATAGGAGCGTCCTGTAATAAAATCAGGTCGCCCCTACGGGGCTTAGCGTAGAGGAAAAGACGCTATTTCCTACAAACAGGACGTCCCTACGGGACTTCCAGACAAGCCCTAGAACTTCAGCGTCGGCGGCAAATACTTCGCCAGCAGGTCTTCGTAATAGGGCCGGAGCGCCTCCAGGTCGGGCGGCTGCGGATGCTTCGAGTAGAGATCGTACGGGTTGAAAGCCCTGACCCACTCAAACAGGGCGCGGTCGTGCGCATTCATCAGGTGCCCGTAGGCCCCCTCCCGGTGCGCCGCGTAGAAGGAATGGTAGCGGATCATGTAGAGGGCCGGCTCGGGCAGGTACGGCTTCACGATGTGGTAGAGGTATTCGTCGTGGCCCCAGGACATGTGTACGTTTTCCAGGCCGCATCCCGCCTCGTAGACGCCGCACGGGGTCTGAAACGCCGGCTCCCGAAAATC
>JBFGTT010000310.1:0-5111 GCA_041565995.1 Rhodothermales bacterium | reverse complement strand
GTGGTGGGCACCTACGGAGCGAGCTACCTGGGCCTGGCCCGGCTCTTCGGCTTCGGCGAACTCGACGTGTGGGCCGGGCGCCTGCTGCAACGGTTCAGGAAGTAGGTATTGGGAATTGGGAATTGGAAAATGGTAATTGGAAAATGGTTGGGCGAAGCGCCATCGCCCACCTGTTCCCCTTTTCAATTTCCCCTTTTCAACGTCCCAGCGGTTCCATCTTCGTCGGGCGGAGGTGGGCGTAGCGCATGCCGTTCCAGTCGGCGCCGTAGAGGAGGCCCGTGACGCGGTAGCGCGCCGGCAGCTCAGGCACGAGGTCGCGGCGGGCGGCTTCGTCGAGGGCCAGCACGTAAAAGTTGCGCTGGTCGGTTTCGAGCAGCACGCCGGTAAAGGGTGTGTGGCCGCGCACCGATACCCTTCCTTCGACGGTGAGGACGTTGTGCGCGGTGTGCGAGGGCGCGGGGCCGGCGCAGCCGAGCCAGCACAGGGCCGGGAGCAGCACGAGGAGGATACGCATGGCAGGTTGGGTCTGGTGCGGCGTGCAGGGGTACGGAAGGAGGCAGGCGCTGCGTGCGTGCGCGGAGGTATCAACCGAAGCGGGGCGCGGTGGATCCACCCCGCCGGACGGGTACAGAGCCAACGTCGTGCCGGCGGAGCGGCGTCGGAGAAATTCCGGCACCTTCGGAACGCCGAAAAAGCTCCGTCGTACCTGCCTGGATATGCATTTCGAGGAGCCTTTTCCGCCGCGACGTGCCAGGCCGTTGCCTTGTTGCCGCGTCCTATCGGTCATTCTCTGGGAGGACCACGTAGTCTCATGAAACACCTTTGGACGATTATCTCGATGGCCGTGCTGGTCGCCGCCCCGGCAGCGGCCCAGGTGCTGGAGGCTCCCCGCAGCGTCGAGCGCGAGGCCGCCCTCGACGGGCCGCGCGTCCTGCACGTCACCGACTGGCTTATGCAGCGGCCCGAAGGGCAGGAGGCCCTGGCCGAGTACCGCCGGCTCAAAGCAGCGGGCCTGCTGCCCTATCCCGCCAAACGCACCGTCGCCGTGGGCACCGACATGGACTTCCGCGTCTTCAACCTCAAGGAGCGGCGGTTCGACACGATCACGTTCCGGCTGATGGCCGAGCACGAGCGCTTCCTGATCTGGGCCGAGGTCGCCGAACTCGATAACGGCCACGTGACGCAGGACATCGTCGACACGTTGTTTGTCGCCCTGGCCGAGCGCACGCCGCCCGGCTCGTTCAACCCCGCCGCCGGCATCATCGTCAACGACGAGGTCGTCTTCGGCGACCCGCCCAACGTGGACGGCGACGGCAAGAGCGACGTGCTGCTCGTTGACGTGCGCGACGACTACGACCCCGATCAGGGCAACAACAACTTCGTCGCCGGCTTCGTCACGCCCAACGACCTGGCGGGCCGGGGCGGCAACGACCGCGACGTGCTCTACCTCGACACCAATCCCACGCTGACCAATCCGTTCTTCGGCGTGGATTTCAGCGCCCAGACCGCTTCCCACGAATACCAGCACCTGATCCATCTGACCTACGACACCGGCGAAGAATCCTTCGTCAACGAGGGCCTCTCGGAGTGGGCCGAGGTGGTCAACGGCTATCCGGGGCGCCGCATCTTCTACCTCGGAGAACCCGGACGCTACAACGTGCCCTTCTTCCGGCTCAACGACACCGGCCCGCTCGACGACCGCCAGCGCGCCCTCCGCTTCATGAGCTACCTGGGCGATCTGCTCGGCGTCGTCGAGACGGGCAGCATCACCCGGCAGCCGGCCAGCGGCGCCAACGGCATCGACAACGCCCTGACCGCCCTCGGCGCCGGCTTCGGCTTTTCGGAAGCCCTCGAAACCTTCCACATCGCCAACCTGCTCAACGACGCCAGCCTCGACCCGCGCTACGGCTTCGTCCATGCGCAGCAACGCGCCATCAAGGCGGCGCCGACGGCCACCTTCGACGGACGCTTCGACCCCAAAACCCCGCCGACCACCGAAAGCGTCCAGCGCGGCGGGACGATCTACCTGATCTGGGATCACGTCGAAGACCTCGCGCTCACGCTCAACGGCGGCAGCGGCTCGCAGGACCTGAGTGTAACGGCCCTGCTCTTCCAGGACGGCGCCTTCGAAGCCCGCTTGCTGACCTTCGGCGAGACCACCTTCCCCGGCGTCTTCGACCGCGTGGCCGTGGTGGTGGCCCACCTCGATCCGGGCGCCAGCCTCGCCCGGTTCGATTACGCCGCCACCTGGAACACCGACCAGCAGTTCGAACTCCAGACGATCATCTACGACGACGGCACCGTGCCCATCGATATGAACACCCTCGAAGCCTTCCGGCTCTGCAGCAGAGACCAGACGGGACGGCCCACCGGCGTCAACTGTGGCACGAGCAGGCAGGCCAACCGCTTCGTCACCCCGGCCAACGGCGTCCTCACCAGCGTCGCCCTCGGGCCTTATTACGACCACGACTTCTCCTTTCCCGGCGGCATCGAGCCGGTGCCCGACGATGCCCCGCGCGACTTCCGCCTCGTCCTCTGGGACGACGACGGCGACGGACGTCCCGGCGACGAACTCTTCTCGCTCGACGTGACCGACACGCGCGCTAGTTCCGGCCCCGGCGGCGTCCTCAACTTCCAGACGGTGGACCTGGCAGCCTTCCAGGACGAACTCGCGGCGCTGCCCGACACCTTCTTCGTGGGCATCACCGACACGGGCGACGACGAAAACTACCTCGTGATGGGTGTGACAGAGTACACCGGCAACACCACGGCGGACGACAACGTCTCGTTCCTCTTTCTCCAGTCCTTTAACAACGGGCAGGGCTTCTGGGCCATGTTCCCGGAACTTCAGGCCGGGAATCCGCCTGAGCCGGTGTTGCAGAACCGCGTGCTGCCGTTCCGGGCGTCGTTCCTGGTGCCCGTCGGCCCCACCGCCTCGGACGAGGCCGGGGAACTGCCCTCTCGCGTGGTGCTCTACCCCAGCTTCCCCAACCCGTTCAACCCCTCGACCACCATCGGCTACGCCCTGCCGCACGCCGCCGAGGTGCGCCTGGCCGTCTACGACGTGCTGGGCCGGCGCGTGGCGCTGCTGGTCGACGGGGTACAGGCGGCGGGAGAGCACCGGGTGCAGGTGGAGGCGGCGGGGTGGACGAGCGGGTTGTATTTTTACACGATAGAGGCCGCCGGGCAGCGCCGCACGCAGCGCATGGTTTTGATCAAGTAGCACGCACGCCAGGGTGGATCCGTCGGCAGGTGCTTGCTGCGCCGTCGGCAGGGTACGAACGCGCATGAAGCATCTCCTCAGCGTCTTTTTCGTCGTGTTGCTCGGGGCGGGTTCGGCGGCGGGGCAGGGCCGGGAGGCGCACCGCCTGCGCCTGGCGGATCCGCCGGCGCGCGCGGCCCGCTCGGAAGCGCCCGCGCGGCCCGGCAAGGCGCCCGCCGCCCTGGCCGACACGGTGATCGTCTACGACGACGGCAGCGTCGCCGTCGTGGCCGAAGGCGAGACTACGCGCGCCGAGGCGTACGCCCTGGGCGACAGCAGCCGGCAGGCCAACCGCTTCGTCAGGCCCCCCGGCGGCGTCCTCACCAGCGTGGCCGTGGCGCCCTTCTACGAAAACGACTTCGCCGGCACCGGCGTGCCCGACAGCGCCGCCCGCGACTTCCGCCTCGTCCTCTGGGCCGACGACGGCGCCGGACGACCCGGCGACGAACTCTTCTCACTCGACGTGACAGACCCGCGCGCCAACGACGAGCGCTCGGGCCGCTTTACCTTCCTCGAACTCGACACGCTGGGCTTTTTCCCGGACGAGATGGAGGCGCTGCCCGACACCTTCTACGCCGGCCTCGTCAACGCCGGCGACGACGACAACTACCTGGTGATGGGCGTCTCGGAATACGACGGTGACAACGTCGCCTTCCTCTACCTGCCGGCCTTCTTCGACGGCGCGGGCGGCTGGCGCGCGTTCCCGGAAATCTTCTCGCAGGCCACCCGAGACTCGCTCTACAACCGCGTGCTGCCCATCCGCGCCACCTTCAGCCGTCCCGACGCGCCCACCGCCTCGGACGAGGCCGGGGAGTTGCCCTCGCGCGTGGTGCTCTACCCCAGCTTCCCCAACCCGTTCAACCCCTCGACCACCATCGGCTACGCCCTGCCGCAGGCCGCCGAGGTGCGCCTGGCCGTCTACGACGTGCTGGGCCGGCGCGTGGCGCTGCTGGTGGACGGGGTGCAGGCGGCGGGTGAGCACCGGGTGCAGGTGGAAGCGAGGGGTTGGACGAGCGGGTTGTATTTTTACACGATAGAAGCCGCCGGGCAGCGCCGCACGCAGCGCATGGCGCTCGTCCGGTAGGATCGCCCACGAAGACGATGTTGCATGGCTCGGCTGATTAAGACCGGAGAGACGCCCGCCAAGCGGCGGCACGCCCACCTGCGCTCGTGCGCCGAGGTGTTGCGCCTGCTGGCTCAGCGCCCCCGCTTCGACGAGGAAGCGCGCGACATGACGGCCTTCTTCGTCTTCAACCTGCGCGGCATCTACCGCACCATCGACGAGAGCGCCCACGCCTGGGACGAGCGCAACTACTGGAAAAAAGCCGAGGCGCTGCGCGAAAAATGGCGCTGGGCGCGCACCGCCGCCGCCGACCTCGAACGGCTCATCCGCGCCGGACGCTGGGACGAGGTGCCGCCGTTGCTGCTGGCGCTCGTGCCGCACCTCAACGGCGTCACCGTCACCGCCATCACGCGCGACGCCGACTGGTGGTGCGGCGCCCTGCGCGCGCTGCTGCGCGAAGGCGAGGAAGGCCGCCCGTAGCCCCGCCGCGTGGATGGAACGTGAAAAAAGCGCAAGCGACTTGCCCCGCAGCCGGAAGAGTGGTTGATTGCCCGTAGTCTTTTGCGTTGCCTGTAGGCCGCGACGTCCGTCGTTCGTCCCTCGTCTGAAAAGCTCACCGTCCTCTCGCGATTCATCCTTCGACGCGCATGGCTGATGCGGAGATCGTCCCGGCGCCCGGCGTCTTGCTCATCGCGCCTCCGATGATGCTCGATCCCAACTTCCGGCGAAGCGTCGTGCTGCTGTGCGAGCACGGCCCGGACGGAAGCTTCGGGCTGATCCTCAACC
>JBFGTT010000309.1:0-5138 GCA_041565995.1 Rhodothermales bacterium | reverse complement strand
GATGTCGTCCTGCCCGACGATGACCTTGGCGATTTCGCTGCGCAGGCGCCGGTGGGCGCGGTGCAGGTCGTCGAGCGTGGCGGGGTCGGTGAGGGTGGGTTGAGGCTGCATACCGGCGCTATCGTTGGCGAGGCGTCCCGGTGGCAGGCGCGTAGCGCCGGCCGCGAGGAGGCGAAAATGGGGGGCGAAGGAGCGTAAACGAGCCGAGCGCGCGTCAGTTGCGACCGGGCGGGGCGTTGGCGGTGCGGCCCGACGGATCGAGCGTCAGCGCTTCGGCCTTGCCGCGCAGTTCGATATAGACGTCGCCGCGCAACGTCTGGTACCACTGGGTCAGGACGCGGTTGCGCTTCTCTTGCAGGGCCAGTTGCTCGATGCGGGTGTAGTCCGTCAGGATGTCGACGCGGTGCGGGGGCACGCGCCGGAGGAGCTTGACGATGTGGAAGGCCTGTTTGCCGTCGAGCAGTTCGACCTGCGCGGGGTGGCTGATCTGGTCTACGTCGAGCGTGTCGAGCGTGCGGCGCCAGGTGGGGCCGAGGGCTTCGAGGAAGAGGTCGCGCTCGCCGGTGGAGGGATCGACGACGCGCCCGCCGATTTCGGAGGTCTGCTGTTCTTCGGAGTGCCGCCGGGCCATCAACTCGAACGGGACGCGGTAGGTCAGGATGGAGTCGCGCACGAGGGTCAGGTAGGCGATGGCTTCGGTGGGGTCGGCCTGGCTTTCGTCGATCTTGATGAGCACGTGCGTGAAGTCCACCGTGTCGCCCCGGCGCTGGTTGACGCGCAGGATGTGATAGCCGAAGGGCGACTTGAACGGGAGCGAGAGCGAGTCGGGGTCGAGGCGGGAGGCGACGGCGGCGAATTCGGGGACGAGGTCGCCCAGTTTCATGTCCTGGTAGCGTCCGCCCTGGCTGACCGAGCCGGCGTCGTCGGAGAAGCGGCGGGCCATGTCTTCGAGCGTGCTGACGCCGGCTGTCACCGAGTCGCGGATGGCCGAGACGATCTCCAGGGCCTCTTTGTCGGCGGCGTCCGAGACTTTGGGATAGCGGACGATGTGCGAGAGGCGCACGATTTCGGGGAGCGTCGGCAGCGAGTCGGTCGGGAAGCGATTGAACCACTGTTCGATTTCGGTCGGGGTGATCTTGATCTGCTGGAGCTTGCGCCCCTGGAAGCGTTCGGCCATCAGCCGTTCCCGGAATTCATCCCGCAGGTCTGCTTTGATCTGCACGAGGCTTTTGCCGTAGATCTCTTCGACCTGCGCGGTGCTGCCCACCTGGCGCGTGATCTGGTTGATGCGTTCGTCGAGGGCCTGTTCCACCTGGTCGTCGGTCACCTCGATGGTGGTGTCGCGCCGGGCGTGGATGGCGAGCACTTTCTGATTGACGAGCTGGTCGAGCGCGTCGATCCAGAGGGCGTCGGAGTATTCGAGGCGGCGTTGTTGTACCAGGCCCATCACCAGACCGTCAACGTCCGAGCGCAGCAAGATCTGATCGCCCACGACGGCGACGATTTCGTCGAGCACCTGATCGTCTTGCGCCTGCGCCTGCGGCACGAGGGCCGCAAGCAGCAGCAGGCCGAGCGTGCGGGCGCGGCAAAGAGCGGAAAAAACCTTCATAGAAAGCGGCAGGGGGAGGGAAGAAGAAAGAGCACAAATCGGTCGGAAGAACGCGCGCCTCCGGCTCAATATTGTGCGATGCGGCGGCGGAAGAGCAGCAAGAACGGCGGGAGGGGGCGGTCACCGTACGTCGAGGGCGTCGCGCGCCCGCGCTTCCGTCCTGAGGCGTTCAACCTGACGCTCATACATCTGTTTCCGGGCGTCGATGGTAAGCAGGCGGCGCACCTCCTCCTCGATCCAGGCCAGTTCGGGCACGGTGCCGGCGGGGACGCGGTAGGCCAGTTGCAGCACGTGCCAGTGTCCGTCGGTGTTGATGACGGGGGCGGTCTGGCCGGGTTTCAGGCGGGCCAGGTGGTCGCGCAGGGCGGGTTCCTGGGCGAAGAGGCGGTTTTCGGGAAAGTAGTTGTCCGCCAGCGCCAGCGCGCCGTCTACGTCGTCGGCGTAGCGCCGGGCCAGGGCGGGCCAGAGCGAGTCTGCGGCGGCTCGAAACGAGCTGCGCAGGATCCGGTTGCGGACGGCCCGCGCCGAGTCGGGGGCGGTGCAGGCGAGGTAGCGCACGCGCACGAAGGGTTCGCGCAGGCGCAGTTGTTCCTTATGGCGTTCGTAGTAGGCGTGCAACTCGACGGGGCTGACGGTCTCGATGGTTTCCTGGTAGAGGCGCGAGACGAGCGCGTCGATGAGCACCGAGCGCTGGCTTTCGTCGAGGCGTCGTTGCACGTCGGCGTCGGCGGCCAGGTTATGGCGGAGCGCTTCCTGGTAGAGCAGTTCGTTGGTCACCCACTGGTCCACGAGTTGCCGGCGCACCTCGGCGGAGTCCTGCCGGGGCGGCAGGTCGGCCAGGGCGGCGTCGAGTTGCTCGGGCATCAGGACGGCGTTGCCCACGCGCGCCACGTAGGCCGGCTCGGCGGGCTGGTCGCGGCACCCTGAGCAGGCGGCCAGCAGGGCCAGGGCGAGGGCCGCCGTGCGCAGCGTCGGGAGGCGGAAGCCGGGCATGGGGGGCGGTGCGTCATTGCGAGGCGGCGGCGGTCGTCGTCGCGGCCTCGGCGGGTGGTTCGGTGAAGGCGCGGGCGAGGCGTTCGGGGAAGGTAAGCACCTGGTATTTGCGCCGCAGCCTCTCCACGAGCCGGTCTTCGAGGACCTGCTGGTAGTCGTTGACGACCTCGGTGCGGGCTTCGTCGAGGGTCTTCGGGCGGGCGGGCACCTGGCCCTGGCGCACGAGCACGACATAGCCCTGGCGGTAGGGGATGAGGGTCGTGTGCGCGCCTTCGTCGAGCGGCAGGGCGTAGTCGAACACCGAGTTGGTCTTGCCGGCTACCAGCATGGTGTCGAGCGAGACCGTGCCGGTGGTGTCTTGCGCGAGTTCGGCGGCGAGGGCGTCGAGGCCGAGGCCCTCGTCGAGGCGAGCGGCGACGGCTTGCAGGAGCGAGTCGGTGCGGCTGTAGAGTTCGACGATGCGGGTGCGTTCGGGGAAGTAGTAGGCGTCGCGGTGGGCCTCGAAGTAGGCGGCCAGGGCGGCGGAGTCCTGCGCGGCGGCGCTCCAGACGGAGTCTTCCATGAGGCGGAAGAGGATGAGGCCGTCGCGGAACTCGTCCATGATGGCGCGGAACTCGTCGTCGCGGGCTTCGAGCTGGGCGGCTTCGTAGGCGAGGGCGCTCTGGTCGAGGAAGGTGTCGACGGTCTTCCACAACTGCTGGTCCTTGCTATCCATGCGCTGGATGCGGTGGTCGGCGACGAAGGCGGTCAGGCGGCGCAGCGTGTAGGTCGAGTCGCCCAGGCTGGCGAAGGGGCGGGCCAGGACGCTGTCGGGCAGGTGGGCGCCGCCGAGGACGATCATCAGCGAGTCGAACGGCACCGGGGCCACGGCGTCGAGGAGGGTCGTCGAATCGACCCGCGCGGCGTACTGCGCGCGCAGGTCGGCGGCGAGTTGTAGCTCGGCCTCCCGGGTGCGGGGCAGCTTGGAGGCCATCTGCTTGAGGCTCTCGTACTCGTCGTCGAGCGTGCCGCGCTCCTTGCGTTCGGTGATGGTCAGCAGGTGGTAGCCGTAGGGGGTGATGAGTACGTCGGAGACGGTGTTGAGCGAGTCGAGGCCGAAGGCAGCTTCGCGGAAGACTTTGAGAATCTGGGTGTTGTCGTAGCGCAAAAAGCCGAGGTCGCCGCCGCGTTCGGCGCTGACCTTATCGACGGAATACTCCCTGGCGAGGTCGGCAAAGCTTTCGCCGGCTTCGAGGCGGCGTTTGAGGGTCTGGAGGTCTTCGAGGGTCTTGGCCGAGTCGGCGGCGGTAGCGCCTTCGGGCCTGAGCATCAGGTGCGAGACGCGGACTTCGGGCACCGACGGCTGGCGGTCGTGCACGTAGAGCAGGTGGTAGCCGAACTGCGTGCGGAAGACGGGCGAGACCTCGCCGGCGGGCGTGCGGTAGGCCATGCGTTCGAAGGGTTCGACCATGCGCCCGGCGGTGAAGAAGCCCAGGCGCCCGCGATGGCCCGGATCGCCCGGCGCGGCGCGCTGAGCCGAGGGATCCTGCGAATGGCGGACGGCCAGGCCGCCGAAGTCGACGCCCTGCCGGGCCGAGTCACGCAGGGCGGTCATCTCGTTGTAGGCCGCCAGGGTGTCGGCGGGGGGGGCGTCCGGCCCCACGCGCAGCAGGATGTGGCTGACGTCGACCATCTCCCGGCTCCGCTCGTAGAGGTCGGCGATGATGGGGTTGACGACGGTCTTGTCGAGCAGGTAGGGTTTGGCGAAGGAGGCGCGGTAGCCGTTGATCTCCTGGAGGATGGCCGGGTCGCGGTCGTAGCCGGCGTGGAGGCCCTCGATGACCTTCAGGCGGAAGTTGACGTAGCGTTCGAGGAAATCCTGGTAGGCCCCGAGCGAGTCGTCCTGGGCGGCGGTGCGTCCGCCGACGCTGCGGGCGTACTGCGCCTCGAAGGCGGGCAGCGTGAGCGTCTGCTCGGCGAAGACAGCCACCGTGGCGGGGTCTTTCGTCGCGGCGCGTTGCAGGGGCGTCAGCGTGCTGCCGCATCCGGCGGCCAGGAGGGCGGCGCCGAGCAGGGCCGCGCACAGGGCATAAAAGGGAACAGAAGAGCGCTTCGCCATACGATTGCGGGGTTCCTTTGCGTTAGCTTGTCGGGGAATGACGGAAGGGGCGCCGGGCGCGGCGCAAGAGTCGCCAAAGGGTACTCGCGGCGACCGTTATTGCAAAACCAAAACAACGCCCATTCACGCCCGTCGCCAGCGCCAGTTCCGGCTTTTCCGATTCTTCGCAGTGACGGGCCGCGCGCCAAGGGAGCAACTTTCCCCGCGCTGCCGTGTCTCTGCTCTTTCAGGTCCCCCGCACTCCGGACCTCGTCCAGGCCGCCTCGATGCACACCGACGACAAAGCCCTGATCGAAGCCTTTCAGGCCGGCGACGACTTTGCCTTCGTCTCGCTCTACAACCGCTACAAAGGCCCCGTCTACGCCTACTGCCTGAAGATGCTGCTCGACCGCGAACTGGCCCAGGACGTGATGCAGGAGACCTTCCTGCGCATCTACG
>JBFGTT010000308.1:0-5156 GCA_041565995.1 Rhodothermales bacterium | reverse complement strand
GGCGCAAGAAGACGGTGTGTGCGAGCGTGGCGGCTTCCAGGGTGCGCGCCCGTTCCAGCTTGGGGCCGACGATCTCGCGCAGCGTGGAGGTTGCAAAGCGGCCAAAGGTGGGCGTCCGGCTGCGGATGTAGGGCAGGGCGAAGGAGAGGACCGATAGCCCGCGTTCGGGCACGTAGCCGCCGAGGGCGGCCTCGTAGTGTGCCTCCAGCACGTCCGCCACGCCGTTGGCGTCGAAGTCGAAGGCATAGAGGCGCAGCGGGTGCTCCCGGTCCTCGAAGCGGCCGTGGGCGGTGTTCCAACCCTCGTTGGTCGCCAAGAAGTCGAGCCGTCCGTCGCCGTCGAAGTCGCCGAGGGCGACGCCGTTCCACCAGCCCGTGTAGGCGTCGAGGCCGAGGGCCGTCGTGCGATCCGTGAAGCGGCCCACGCCGTCGTTCTCGAAGTAGCGCGGGGGTCCCCACGCGACGGCCAGCACCGCGTCGCCGTCGCCGTCGCCGTCCAGGTCGCCGAAGGCGGCGGCGGAGACCATGCCGGCGTCGGCGAAGGGCGCGCTGAGGGCGGAGTCGTAGCGGAAGCGGCCCGCCTCGTTGCGGGAGAGCCGTGAAGGCGTGGGTGCGGGATACCGCCCAGGCATCGCGCGCCCCCCGGCGAAGAGGTCCAGGTCGCCGTCGCCGTCCAGGTCTGTCAGGGCCAGCGGCCCGACGCTCGCGGCGCCGAAGGGCAGGCGGTCGGCGGCGCGCACCCGGCCCGTCGTGTCGATCTCGTAGACCAGGATCGACGAGGAGTCGCGCGGTGTCCCTTCGTAGTTCGAGACGCCCACGAAGACCAGCGATCCGCCCGTTGCAAGCGGCGTCGCCACGATGCCCGCCAGGTCGCCCTCGGCTTCAGGCCCGATGGCAGCGTGGCGGAAGCGTCCGTCGCCGTCGTTGCGCGCGTACGCCAGGCGCCCGCCGCGCCCGCTGCCCACGAGCAGGTCGTCGTCGCCGTCGCCGTCGAGATCGGCCCAGGCGACGGCGGGGCCTTGCTGGCTCAGCCGGCGGGGCAATAGCGGTTGCCGGGCAAAGTCGTCGAACGCCGCTTCGTGATGCGCCAGGTCCAGCGCTTCGCGCACGTCCTCAAAAGTCGGCGCCGGGCCGCGCGGCTCCGCAGCCACCTCGCCGGCTTCCTGCGCGCCCGCCTCGTCGATCTCGTAAACCCGGTTGGCGTGCGCTCCTTCGACCACGCTGCGCCGACCGCTGCGCCATTGCACTTCGATCCGCAGCGTATCGAGGGACCGGGCCTCCGTGCCGGCGGCGAACGAATAAAGCATCTCGCTCGACGACAGGTACTGCCCGCCGGCAACGACCTCCTTGACCTGCTCGACCGACGCGCCGAGCACGCGAATCCTGGCGCCGACGCCGTAGGTGTTGGGCGCCAGGCCGCGCAGGCGGACGGCCAGGCGCGGCGCCGAGGCCGTGTTGCGGAAGAGGCCCGCAGGCGCATCGAGGCGGTTGAGGACCGCGTCCAGATCACCGTCACCGTCGAAGTCGCCCAGCGCCAGGGCGTTGGCTACGTCGGGCCTCTGGCCCAGACCCCAGCCGTCGGGCATCGCCTCGAACGTGAGGTCGCCCCGGTTACGGAAGGCGAGGTTCTTCAGGTCTAGATCCGGAAAAAGGAGCAGCGTTTTTCGCCACTCCCTAGCCGGGATATTGTCCGTGCGCAGTTGCGCGTCGGCGTTCATCGCGTCGTAGGCATGGCCGGTGGTGAGGAGCAGGTCTTCGTAGCCGTCGAGATCTACGTCGAGGAAGACGCTCGCCCACGTCCATTCCGAAGCTGCCACCCCCGCCAGGTTGGCGATCTCGGCGTACGTGCCGTCGCCCCGGCTGAGGAATAGCGTGTTCTGGACGACCTGCGGGCGGTTGTCAAACTCGCCGACGCGGATGATTTGCGGGAGCGTCAGGCCCACTTGCTGTTGGCGCCGCGTGTAGTCTCGGCTGAGCATGTCGGCGAGGAAGAAGTCGGTCCACCCGTCGCGGTCGATGTCCGAAAAATCCACCGACATCGTCGAGAGGCTCGTCTTGCGAAGCGACAGGCGCGGCGCCGCGCGGAAGCCGCCACGCCCGTCGCCGAGCCAGAAATGGTCGGGACTCTCGAAGTCGTTGCAGACGTAGAGGTCAGGCGCGCCGTCGCCGTTGACATCCTGAAAGCGCGCCGTCAGCGCCCAGTCGCTGGGCGGCTCGTCCAGCGGCAGCCCGTCCTCGTCCAGGAAAGCCCCGTCGGTGAAGGAGACCTGTGTGAAGCGCCCGCTGCCGTCGTTCAGATAGAAACCGTCTGGCTCGCCGTATTCCAGGCGCAGGAGCTTCTCGTCCTCGATGCGGAGGATGTAATGGTTCTCGAACTGCGGCGCGATCTTAAAGGAGTCGCCGTCGCGGACGACTGTCCGTTCGAAGAAGCGCTCCTGCGGTGGGAAGAGATCGTTGACAGAGATGGTCTTGTAGTTGGCCACGTAGAGGTCCAGGTCGCCGTCGCCGTCCACGTCCGCCAGCGCCATCGTCGTGCTGCCCAACGCCGAGGAGACCCCCGAGGCCGCCGTCACCTCGCGGAACCGACCCCGTCCGTCGTTCTGATAGAGCGCGTTGGGGCCCCCCATGGCCGTCACCAGCAGGTCCAGGTCGCCGTCGCCGTCGATGTCGGCCAGCGTGGCGCCGGTCGAGAAACGGTCGGGGGCGGCGACGCCTGCGCTGTCGGTGACGTCCTCGAAGCGCCAGCGTCCGAGGTTTCGGTAGAGGGCGTTGTTGCCGTCGAGGCGAGCGAAGTAGAGGTCGGGCAGGCCGTCGCCGTCGACGTCGCCGACGGCCACGCCAGAGCCATTCATGTAGTGTCGGTTGGCGAGGAGTTGTTCCTGGCGGAGGGTGTTGACGAAGGCGACGCCGGTCTGGGCGGCGTCCATTTCCTGGAAGCCTGCCGCGCCGCCGGAGACCGAAAGCTCGGCCCAACGGTAACCCGCTTCTTCGTGCCAGACGCGCTCGGCGCGGGAGGAACACCCCACGGCCGCCAGCATCACCAACAGGAGTGGGCCGGCCAGGGACCTCAAGGTCCAGCTTTGCCTTTTGCTCAGCCGAGCAAGACAACCGCCGACCATCCTGGAAGCGCAAAGCGGTCGTCGGGCATCCATCGTCGGGCGTCCCTCGTCGGGCGTGGCAAGGTTACTCCACCTCATCCAGCAGCAGCGTCATCATGGCCTCGGCGGCGCCGGCGGCCAGGGTCCGGATCTGCGCGCGGTCTTCTTCGTCGCCCACTTCGTAGGTCAACGCGGGGGCGCCGAAGGTCTGGAAGAACCAGTTCTTCGAGACGGGCGAGCCGAGGCCGGAGGGTTCGTCGTTGACGTGATAGCCGGGAAAGGCCGCACGGATCCGGTCGAGCCAGGCGTCGATGAAGCCCGCCGGGTCGGTCTGCAAGTCGCGGCTGAGGGTGTAGAAGACATCCTCCTGCGTGGAATGGAAGTCGAGGCAGAAATAGACCTGGCTGCCGGGCTGGTCCTTGAGTTGGACGAAGGCGTCGCGCACCAGGCGGGCTTCGGGCTGGTGGAAGTAGAGCCAGTCGCGGTTGAGATCGACGCCGGCGGCGTTATGGCGCCAGTGGCCGTTATCGACGCCGTCGGGGTTCATCAGCGGTACGGCGACCACGTGGAAACGCCGGCGGAAGGCGTGGGCCAGCGCGTCGTCCTCGGCGAGGGTTTCGAGGAAGGCCATCAGGGCGATGGTGCCGGTCACTTCGGGCGGGTGCTGCCGGCTGACGACCAGCACGTAGCCCCGCGCCTCGGTCGCCTCGGTGATGTCGAGCCGGCGGATCGGGCGGCCCTGCCGCGACGTGCCGAGCACGCTCTGCGCAACGTACGGTCGGCGGGCCATCTCGTCGGTCCATCGCGCAAAGTCCTCCGAGGTGATCAGTTCCTGGCCGGCCACCCACAGCGTGTCGGGGCCGACGCGCAGGCGCAGCGTGGCCGTGCCGTCGGTGGTGTCGTGGACGTAGGCGGCAGGGTCGATGGGCTGCCACGCGGCGCCGTCGCGGCTGAGCTTGGGCACGTAGCGATGATCGCCGTCCTCGTAGGTCAGGCGCAGGCGGATGGTCTGCGCGTGGGCGGCCCAGACTTTGAAGGCATACCAGGCGCTGTTGTTGACGGGCGCGTTTTCAGGGCGGAGCACCGCCGTGTAGACGGAGTCGCCCGCCAGGTAGAAATCGCTCAGGCGGGCGCCTTCGAACTCGTTGCTGGCCCAGACGCCGGTATGCCGAAACCCGATGGTGCGCCGGGGCTGGGGCCGGATCGTCTTGTCGGTGGTGACGGTAGCGCCGGGCGGGTCGTAGGAGGCAGGCTGGTTGCCGGCTTCCAGGACGCCCGTTCCTGTACACCCGGCCAGCAGCAGTAGCCCTACCGAGGCGGCGATCCACGTACGCATAAGAATGGAGCAAAGGGGAAAAGAGGTTACGCTGCCGCCGGCCTCACCGGAGTGCCGTCCGATACTCCGACTTCAAGAACGTCGAGATCTGCTGGATGTAGTCGAGCCGCATCGGCGTCATGGGGGCCATCTCCCAGACGTCGTAGCCCAGCTTGCGCACCTCGGTCTCGGCCACGAAGCGCACCGAGTAGGATTGCGCGATGCTGGTAGAGCGGTTGCGGGGCCGCGCCGTGATGGTGATCCGCGTGCGGGCGTGCGTGGCGCCCTGCGCGCGTTCGTCCTCCAGGGCCGACTCTTCTTTCCATTCGGTCTCGAAACGGACATCCTCAGTGCTGGTCACCTCGCGTTCCAGGCGAAAGCCGTAGCGCGTCAACAGGGCTTCGCGCGTGTCCTCGATGAGCGTCTGGGGATCGGCGGTGCCGAGGTTATCCCGATAGACGCCCTCATTGCCCTGCCCCGCCGAAGCGCCAGACCCGGAACAACCGACGAGCCAGGCGGCGGCCAGCAGCAGCATACCGTAGCGTAGCTTGAGCATGATCTCCCGTGATGCTGTGAGTTAAGAGGAAAGGGTCAACACCTTGATACACGTGTTGACCCTTTCCTTTGATTCGGCGTAGTGAAACCAGATCCGTGAACGCGTCAGCGCGGTTTGCCCCACCGGTCTTCCCAGGCGGTTCGGTCCACCCGCGCATTCTTAGGCGCCGACCCCACCCCGCCGGGGCC
>JBFGTT010000307.1:0-5158 GCA_041565995.1 Rhodothermales bacterium | reverse complement strand
TTCCATCTCAACATCCAGTTCTCGCAGGATTTCGAGAACCTCGTCGTCGAGCAGGAAGTGGTGCAGATGGAAGAGATCAAGCAGACGAAGCAGGAGGTGGCGCCGCCGCCGCCGCCGAGGCCCCAGGCCCCCGTGGCCGTGGCCGACGACGTCGTGCTCGAAGACGTAGACCTCAACCTCGACGCGGCGCTCGACATCGAAGAGCCGCTGGCGGAGCTGCCGCCGCCCCCACCGCCGGAGGAGAAGAAAAAGGTCGTCGAAGAGCCGGAGCCGGAGATTTTCGTCGTCGTCGAGCAGATGCCGGAACTCATCGGCGGCATCGAGTCGATTCAGGCGCGCATCAAGTATCCGGAGATGGCGCGCATGGCGGGCATCTCCGGGCGCGTCTTCGTGCAGTTCGTCGTCGATGAAAAGGGCAACGTGGTCGATCCGGAGGTCATCCGGGGCATCGGCGGCGGCTGCGACGAGGAGGCCATCCGCGCGGTGAAGGAGGCTAAGTTCAAGCCCGGCAAGCAACGCGGCAAGCCCGTGAAGGTGCGCTACGTGCTGCCCATCGCCTTCAAGCTGAGAGGGTAAGCCGGCAGCAGGAGCGTTCCTCCGACGAGAGGACGAGCCGACGAGAGGACGAATCTTCTTTTTCGTCCATACAGCCTGCCCCGGACTTGTTCCGGGGTCCCCTCGTCCACACCGAATTCCGAAAAGGCTGGCTAAAGCGGCGCGTATGGCCTATGTTTGGGGAGCTTGCACGGCCTTCGTTTGCAACCAGGAGACCCTCCCAATGACACGCGCGCGCATCCTCCCGACCTTCCTCCCGGCGCTGGCCCTGCTGGCCGGCGTTTCGCTGGCGCAGGCGCAGCCCCTGGGCCAGACCAGCTTTGCCAACTCGGGCGCGGCGGCGGCGCAGGAGCCGTTCCTGCGCGGCCTGCTGCTGCTGCACAGCTTCGAGTACGACGACGCCCGCGAGGCTTTCCAGGAAGCCGCCCGCCTCGACCCCGGCTTCGCGATGGCCTACTGGGGCGAGGCCATGACCCACAACCATCCCGTCTGGTTTCAGCAGGACCGCGAGGCCGCCCGCGCCGCCCTCGACCGCCTGGCGCCCACGCCCGAAGCGCGCCTGGCCAAAGCCCCCACCGAGCGCGAAAAAGACTACCTCCGCGCCGCCGACGTCCTCTTCGGCGAGGGCGAAAAAGACGCCCGCGACGACGCCTTCGCCGAGGCCATGCGCCGCCTCTCGGAAACCTATCCCGACGACCTCGACGCCGCCGCCTTCTACGCCCTCTCCCTGCTGGGCACCAGCCACGAAGGACGCGACTTCGCCACCTACATGCGCGCCGCCGCCACCGTCGAAGAAGTCTTCGCCCGCAACCCCAACCACCCCGGCGCGGCCCACTACCTGATCCACTCCTACGACGACCCCATCCACGCCCCGCTGGGCCTGCGCGCCGCGCGCGTCTACGCCAAGATCGCGCCGGCGGCGGCGCACGCCCTCCACATGCCCTCTCACATCTTCGTGGCTCTCGGTATGTGGGACGACGTGGTGGCCCTCAACGAGGCCTCGTGGGCGGCTTCGCTCGAACGCATCGAACGCAAAAACCTCTCGAAGGACCAACGCGGTTACCACGCCCTCTGGTGGCTCGCCTACGGCTACCTCCAGCAAGGCCGCTACCGCGACGCGCAGTCCCTGCTCAACGTCGTAGCGCAGGACCATCAGGAACTGGACATCGGGCGCACCCGCTACCACCTCCTCGCCATGTGCGCCGCCTACCTGGTCGATACCGGGGAGTGGGACGGCCCGGCGGCCCACATCGAGATCGACCCGGCGAGCCTGGGGCTCGAACACGCCGCTACCGTGTGGTTCGTGGACGGCCTCGGCGCCCTCAACACCGGCGACCAGGCGGCGGCGGACGCGGCGCTGGCCGCGCTCCGGGAACGCCGCGCGGCGGCCACAGAACCGCAGGCCCAGGAGATCGCCGGCATCCTCGAAAACGAACTGGCGGCCCTCCTCCTGATCGACGACGGACAGCCCGACGCGGCGCTCGCGCTGCTGGACCAGGCCGCCGCCGCCGAAGACGCCCTGCACTTCGACTTCGGCCCGCCCTCGCCCGTCAAGCCCGCGCACGAACTCTACGGCGAGGTGCTGCTGCGCCTCGACCGCCCCGCCGAGGCGCAGGCGCACTTCCGGAAGGCCCTCACCCGCACCCCGATGCGCGCCGCCGCGCTGCTGGGCCTGGCCCGCGCCGCCGCGCAGGCCGGCGACGAAGCCGCCGCGCAGCAGACCTACGACGCGCTCCGGCAGATCTGGCACCGCGCCGACGAAGACGTGCCGGGCCTGCAAGAAGTCCGCAGCATGCTGGGCGAAGCGCGCACGAAGGTCGAATGAAAGCCAGCCTCGCTGGCCGCGCCATGAGCACCGAAAAACAGGGCACGGGCCGGATCAGGCTCTGCGAGATTCGCGGAGACACCTCCATCTTCATCGACGCCGAGATCACGGCGGAGGGCAACCTGCTCGTCTCCGGGCAGGACGTGGGCGAGGCGCCGCAGCAATGGTGGGGAGACACCGACTACGAATACTGGCTCCAGGTCCCCGCCGCCGAGAAGGACCGCGTGCTGCTGGCACTGCTCCAGGCGTGCTACGCAGGCGACGCGCAGGTCGTCTCGAAGCTGCGCGACGTGTTCGAGACCGCCGGGATCCCGCACACGTTCGACTCGTGGATCTGACCCCGAATAAGATCTTCGTTTTGAGACGCTTGCCGGAGTTCGGCCTGTTGTGAATATGGCGTGAAGCAGGTTATATTTGAGGGGGCCGCAGGGTCTATTTGTTTGAGGGGACGCGGACATCCTTGATCCTGCTTCTCGATGATCCCTGAAGAACCTATCGCCACGCGCATCCGCGCGCACGCTTGCTTCATCTGAACGATATCGGAGGGGCTTATGTTGAGATTTCGGCACTACTTTTTCCTGCTGATGGCCGCCTGCATCCTCTGCCCGGCGCCAGCCCACGCCCAGGAACGGCTCGAGATCTCGGCCGACTGGAAGTGCAGCTTCGACGGGCAGCAAGGCCGGGGAACCGTCTACACGTTTTCCTCGGACCGGCAGGCCCAGGACGCCGTCGACCGCATCGTGCAGTTCACCGGTCTGCGCTCCAACTTCGTCGTCAAAGCGGCGGACGTCGAAAACGCCGAAGCCTTCATCCAGGACCGGCAGCGCTACATCCTCTACAGCCAGGCGTTCATGATGCGCATCGCCGCGCGCGCGCAAACCGACTGGGCCGCCACCGGCGTGATCGCCCACGAAATCGGCCATCACCTGCAGGGACACACCATCCAGGCCGGCGGCAGCCGCCCCGAGGTTGAACTGGAGGCCGACCGCTTCGCCGGCTTCATCTTGCAGAAGATGGGCGCCACGTTAGACCAGGCGCTCGCCGGCTGGAAGGAATTCTCCAACGACCAGGAAACCCTCACCCATCCCGGCAAACAGACCCGGCTGGCCGCCGTCACCAACGGCTGGGTCGCCGCCCGCGACCTCAACCCCGATCCGACGCCGCCCCCGGTGGGCAAGGAGCTGAACGAGATCTGGTTCGTGACCATGTCGAAAGGGCTGAACTACACGCAAAAGTACAAAATCGTAGAGACCCTGCCCAGCGACGCCCTCACCGAGGACTGGAATGCCGGCTACGACATCACCCGCATCGCCGAGGGCGACGGGCGGTGGGTCGTCGTGATGTCCAACGGAACGAGCTACCAGGGGCAGGTCTATCGCGTCTCGGCGACGTTTCCCGGAGAGTGGATCAAAGAGAAATGGGACGAGGGCTTTCGCATCACGTCGCTGGCGGGCGGCCACGGGCAGTGGGTGGTGGTGATGTCCAAAGGATCGGGGATCACGATGCAGTCCTATCGCTTCGAAGAGAACCTGCCGGCGGCGTACATCAAGGAGTACTGGGACAAGGAGTATCGCATCACGGCCCTGGCGGTGCAGAATAACCAGTACGCCGTGGTGATGTCGCAGGGGGCGGGACTGACGCAGCAAACCTACAACCCCGGCCAGGAGATAATTCCGGTGGATTGGATCAAGGAAAAATGGGACGAAGGCTACCACATCACGGCGGTAGCCCGCAAAGGCCAACACTGGACCGTCGTGATGTCGAAGGGCGCCGGCTATTCTTCCCAGTTCTTCTGGCTCACGGAGGACTTCCCGCGCGACTGGATCAAGCAAAAGTGGGCGGAAGATTACGACATTTCCATCCTCTACTGAACCCGGAGCGCCGGTCCGCCTCGGCGGCCCCCTCACCGTTTGAAGGCAAAGCGAACCACCACGGCGCGGTGGTCCGAGGGTTGCAGCGGCCCGCCCACCACGTAGGCATCGATCACCTCGAAGTGCGAGGGGTCGTAGAAGAGGTGGTCGATCTGGATGACGGGCGCGTCGGCGGGGGAGGTGAACGTGGCGGCTTCGTCGGCGCGGTAGAGGCTGTCCGGGAAGGCCTGGCGCAGGCCGGTGCCTTGCAGCAGCACGTCGAGCGTCCGGTCTTCGGCGAAGTAGGCGCGGCGCTCCGGCGGCAGCAGCCGGCTCTGCCGGGCGGCGGGCAGCAGGCTGTTGAAGTCGCCCACGAGCAGCACCGGCTGCGCGGCGGCCAGGCGCCGGTAGAGCGCGCGCACCTGCGCGGCCTGCCGCTGGCGGGCAGGGACGTCCCAGGCTTCGAAGTGGACGTTGACGAGCGCCAGCGGCCTTCCGAGATCGACCTCGACGACCTGCGCCAGGCGGTCGATGTAAAACGCCCCGGCGAGCCGGTTGAGCGGCGGCGGGTAGGACATGACCTGCGCCGGGCGGGCCAGCACCACGCGCTCCTGCCCCCGGATCGGAAAGCGGCTCAACACGGCCTGCCCCGAAAGCACGCGCCCGAAGTGGTAACGCGGGTTCATCGACGGGAAGGGCACGTAGCGCTCGTCCCAGTTGACCGCCGCCGCCGAGGCCGCGAAGCCGCCGCGCGCGGCCAGCGTGTCGAGCTGGTGGACGTCGAACGAGCGCGCCGCGCCGAAGTCGATCTCCTGGAAGGCGACGAGGTCCGCGCCGGCCCTGCCAATGAGCGCGGCGGCGGCCTCCATGTTGGCCTCGAAGAACGCGGCGTCGGTGCGGACGGCGCGGTTGTTGGTCATCCCGGAGA
>JBFGTT010000306.1:0-5158 GCA_041565995.1 Rhodothermales bacterium | reverse complement strand
CTCCCAGGTTTTGCTAAAGCGTTCTTTCAACGCGGCAATACCCTCGGCTTCCAGTTGGGCAGGGTCATGCCCGAGCTGTTCGTAGAAGGAGGGGTTGTTGATGGCGTTGGCGGCGCGGCGTATGGCCTCGGCGTGTTCGCCCAGTCGTCTAAACCGGGCAGCGCGTTTCAGCGCGAGGTGCCAGTTGCCCTGGCGCATGGCCTCCCTGACCAGGGCTAGTTTCGTATCGTCTCTCATGGCAACGCGCAGCGTGTCCTTTCGGCCCGGCTCTTCCTCCCCGTGGTACGCTTCTTCAGGAGCCCGCGCTGCCAAGCCGTCGGGCGTAGGCGTCGTGGAAGCGGATGATGGACTGGATGCCTTCGCCGAAGCGGTCGAGGCCGAAGTGCTCGTTGGGCGAGTGGATGGCGTCGGAGTTGAGGCCGAAGCCCATCAGCACGCTGTCGAGGCCCAGGATCTTTTTAAAGTCGGCCACGACGGGGATCGAGCCGCCCTCGCGCGTAAAGAAGGGCTGCCGTTGGTAGACGCCCTGCATGGCCTCGGCGGCGGCCTGCATGGCCGGGCTGTCGGTATCGACGAGGACGGGGTGGCCGCCGTGCAGGTTGCGGAAGTCGAGCCGCATGGTCTTGGGCGTGTGCCGTTCGAAGTGGCGCCTGAGTTTCCGGGCGACGTCGTCGGGGTCCTGGTTGGGCACGAGGCGGCAGGAGATCTTGCAGCCGGCGATGGAGGGCAGCACGGTCTTGGCGCCCTCGCCCTGGTAGCCGCTCCAGAGGCCGTTGACGTCGAGCGTGGGGCGGGCGGTGACGGCCTCCAGGATGGAGTAGCCCGCTTCGGTGCGCACGGCCTCGACGCCGATAGCCTGCATCCAGGCGCGCTCGTCGAAGGGCAGCTGGCGGAAGGTCTGGCGCTCGTCGTCGGTCAGCGGGCGCACGTCGTCGTAGAAGCCCTCGACGGTGATGCGGTGCCCGGCGTCGTGCAGGCCGGCGACGAGGCCGGCCAGCGCGTTGGCCGGGTTTTCGACGGCGCCGCCGTAGACGCCCGAATGCAGGTCGCGGTTGGGGCCGGCGAGCACCACCTGGACGTAGGCCAGCCCGCGCAGGGCGTAGGTGACCGAGGGCACCCCCGGCGCAAACATCGCGGTGTCCGAGATCACCACCACGTCGGCGCCGAGGCGGTCTTTGTACTGGCGGATGAACGGCGTCAGGTGGACCGACCCGCTCTCTTCCTCGCCCTCGATGATGAACTTGAGGTTGACGGGCGTCTCGCCCCGCGTCTTCAGGTACGCCTCGGCGGCCTTGACGTGCATGAAGAGTTGCCCCTTGTCGTCGCAGGCGCCTCGGGCGTAGAGCGTGCCGTTCTTGCGGACGGGTTCGAAGGGCGGCGAGTGCCAGAGCTCCAGCGGGTCGGGCGGCTGCACGTCGTAGTGGCCGTAGACGAGCACCGTCGGGCGGGCGGCGTCGACGAGGTGCTCGGCGAAGACGATGGGGTGGCCGTCCGTCTCGACGACCTCGACCGTGGCGACGCCGATTTCCCGGAGATGGTCGGCCAGCCACGCGGCGCCCCGGTGCACGTCGGCGCGGTAGGCCGAGTCGGTGCTGATCGAGGGGATGCGCAGCAGGTCTTCGAGCTGGGCTACGAAGTCGTCGAAGTGGGCGTGGGCGTAGTCGAGGGCTTTTTGCATCGTCCGTAGCTCGTGGTCCGTTGTTCGGTGCGCGATTCTACCAGTCATGGTACGGCGCATGCCGGCTATCTACAACCGACGACGGACGACGCACGACGAACAAATCATCAAAATTCGCTTTCGTCGCGCCATCGGCGGAGCCTCCAGACGGCGGTGGTGTCCGGGCGCGCGAGCAGGAAGTTGACGTTGCCGTCGCCCCGGAAGACTTCGCCGCCTTCGAGCGAGATCGTCAGGTTGAACGAGCGCACCACGCGGGCCTGCCGCCCGGCGTCGAGCACGTCGCGCGAGATGATCTGATTCCATTGCAGCTGGATCAGCCCGGCGTTTTGGAAGAGCCTCCGGGTCGAGGACAATTCCTGCGCGAAGCCCCACTCGCGCTCAATGCCGGCGTCGAAGTCGAAATATTGAAAGACGAAGGCGGAGTCGAGCAGCGGCTCGTAGAGCGAGAGGTCGCGCAGTTCGTAGGCGTTGCGGAAGTTGGTGAAGAAGCCCTCGACGGTGCGTTGATCGCCCAGCAGGTCGCCGAAGGGATCGCCATCGCCGAGCGACGGGGCAAACGGGTTGCACGCCGCTGCCAGCCCTCCCAGGAGTACCGGGAGGAGGACCAGGCAGCCGACCTTGCGGGGCGTGCGGTTCATGAGCCGTGCTTTGTTCTTCGTGCGTGCGAGGCACCAGGGAGCACCCCTTCACTTGCCGAAGGTGGCCTTGAGGTCGCTCCAGGAGGGGCTGTTGCCCAGTTCGCGGTCGGTCCAGCGGCGCAGGTACCAGAGGCCGTCGGTGGCCTGTTCGATTTCCCAGACCAGGCGGCCCTGCAAGGTGTCGGGCACGTCGGGGCGGCGATGGCGGACGACGAGCAGGTAGGTGGCGTCGAGCGTGTAGCGCGCCGCGCCCACTTCGACGACCTGGTCGGCCAGGCGCAGCGCGTTGTCGCCGGGGCTGAGGCGCGCGGCCTCGGCCATCGTCGTAAAAGCGCCGACCTCCTGGGTCTTGTTCCAGCCGGCCCAGAGCGAGGGGTCGCGCGCCTGGGCCGCCGCCGTGGGCGTGAAGGCCAGTTCGTCGGCCAGCGAGCGGCGGAAGTTGGCCGTGTTGAGTTCGGCGACGGCGGCGCGCAGGTTGTCGACGACGAGGTCGGGCGCGTCGGGCTGCGTGAAGGTGCCGCCCTCGCTGATGGGCGCCTCGGGCGTGCGCGGCGCGAACAGGTCGCACCCGGCGGCGAGGACGAGGAACGCGCAAAGCAGCGCGCGGATCGCACGAGCAGGCGACCTTCGCAGGCGGCAAGGCGCCATCTTGATTCCGTGATCTTCCATCCTCAATCTTTGCGCGCGTAGAGGATCAGCCGGGGCGCGTCGGGCGTGTGCGGGCGGCCGTCGTAGCCGCCGAAGGTGTCGAGGAGCGTCAGGCCGGCGGCGGCGTAGAGGGCGCGGAAGTCGTCGAGCGTGAGCAGGCGCACGGATTCGTAGAAGGTGCCGCCGAGGCCGTTGCTGCCGGGGCCGCGCAGGGTGATCTCCTTGTCCACGCGCGCGCCCACGATGCTGCGCCGCTGCCGGATCTCGACGCCGTGCCGAACGGTCACGTCTTCGGGCACGAGACGGTTGCGGACCCGCCGGGCGTTCAAGAAGTCCTGAAAGAGCCAGCCGCCGGGTCGGAGCGCCGTCGCCATGGCGCGGACGGCGCGCAGGTGGTCGGCTTCTTCTTCAAAGTAGCCGAAGGCCGTGAAGAGGTTGACGACGCCGTCGAAGCAGGCGCTGCAGAGCGGCTCGCGCATGTCGCGCCGGAGAAAGCGGATGGCGAGGTCCTCTTCGCCGGCCAGCCGCCGCGCCTGGACGAGGGCCTGTTCCGAGAGGTCGATGCCGGTGACGCGGTAGCCGCGCCGGGCCAGCGTGCGGGCATGGCGCCCGCGCCCGCAGCCCACGTCGAGCACGGCGGCCCCCGGCGCCGGGGTCGTCACGCGTTCGAGCAGGTCGATCACCTGCTCGGCCTCGTCTTCGTCGTGATGCAGGTAGACGAGTTCGTATTCGTCCCGCCCGAACCAGTCGGTGTACCAGGCCATGGTCGAAGGGTAGGGATGCGAGAGGGCGCCGGGCGCAAGGCCCCGGAACGATCAGGCTGCCTCGGTGGCTTCGAAGGGCGCCAGCACAGCCTCGACCGGACGCGCCTCCGGAAACCAGCCCGTGATTTTGTGCACGACCTGGTCGAGCAGCACGTCCGGGCAGGAAGCGCCGGCGGTCAGGATGATTTCGACGGGGCGGCGCGCGGGGAACCAGCCGTCGGTCTCCAGCAGCCTTTTGTTGGGATAATCGAAGTGGCGGATGCGGTCGGGCGAGAGGATCTCGCCGGCGTCCTTGATGAAAAACGTGGGCATGCGCGCCTGGCAGAGTTCGACCAGGTGGCTGGTGTTCGACGAGTTGTAGCCGCCGAGGACGAGGGCCAGGTCGGCGCCGTCGTCGATCAGGGCGTAGGTGGCCTGCTGGTTCTCGTGCGTGGCGTAGCAGAGCGTGTCGGTGGTGTCGGCGAAGTGTTCGGAGAGCGCATCCTGGCCGTAGCGGTCGATCATGGCCTGCCGCAGCAGCGCGGCGATGGCCTGCGTCTCGGTGGCGAGCATCGTCGTCTGGTTGACCACGCCGATGCGCCGGAGGTCGGCCTCGGGGTCGAAGCCTTCGCTGTGGCGCTCCTGGAAGTGTTCGAAGAAGAACGCCGGCGTGGCCTCGCCGCGGACGACGCGGGCCAGGGTGCGGGCCTCCTCCAGGTCGCGCACGACGACGACCGGGGCCACCTGCCGGGCGTGCGAAAACGTGGCGCGCGTCTCTTCGTGATACCGTTTGCCGTGCACCACGAGCGTGTAGCCCTGCCGCCCGATCTGGTCGCTGCGCCGCCACACTTTCTCGACGAACGGGCAGGTGGTGTCGTACGTCCGCGTGTCGATGCCGCGCCGTTCGAGGTCGGCCTGGATTTCGACCGTCGTGCCGAAGGCGGGGATGAGCACCACGTCGTCGGGCGTCAGTTCGTCGAAGGGGATGCGTTGCTCGCCGGTGGTGGTGCGCAGAAAGCGCATGCCGCGCCGTTCGAGGTCCCGGTTGACGTGGGGGTTGTGGATCATCTCCGAGAGCAGGAAGAGCCGTTTGTCGGGGTGCTCCTCCAGGGCGCGGTAGGCGATTTCGATGGCGTTTTCGACGCCGTAGCAGAAGCCGAAGTGGCGCGCAATCTTGAACCGGACGGGGCCGAAGTCGAGCACGGACGGCGTCAGGTCGCGCTTGCGCGGATCCAGGATCCGGCGGGCCTGCTTGACCGTCGAGATGATGGGGCTTTGATAAAAATCGGGGACGTTGAACCGGCGGGCCATTTCGGGTGCGGCACTATGATTACCAGGGTGCTGCCTGTTACGCCGGAGCCGATGGGGAGGTTCGAAGGGGTAGGGACGAAGGGACGTGTGGACGAGAGGACGTATGGACGTGTGGAGAGCCTGCCTCGGACTTGATCGGG
>JBFGTT010000305.1:0-5160 GCA_041565995.1 Rhodothermales bacterium | reverse complement strand
GGTCGCCCTGGCCGGTGAGCAGGATGATGGGGGTCGGGCAGTCCTGGGCGACGGCCTGGCGCAGCAGGTCGAGGCCGTCGCGGGCGCCGAGGCGGTAATCGACCAGGGCGACGTCGTAGGCGCGCGTGACGAGGGCGGCCAGGCCCTCGTCGTAGCCCTGCGCCCAGTCCACGTCGGCGCGTGCTTCGGTGGCGCGTTCGAGCAGGCGGCGGGCGATGAAGAAGTCGTCCTCGTCGTCGTCGACGACCAGGATGGCGAGCCGCGCTTTGTCCAGCATCGTAGCCTCAGCGATTGCTTGGCGGTAGTTTGACGATCTCGAACCAGAAATCGCCCAGCACCTTGATGGCCGTGGCGAGTCCTTCGAAGGTGACGGGCTTGGTGACGAAAGCGTTGACGCCCAGGTCGTAGCTCTGCAAGATGTCCAGTTCGGCCTGCGAGGTAGTCAGGACCACCACGGGGATGCGGCGCAGGTCGGGGTCGGCTTTGATGGCTTGCAGGGCCTCGCGTCCGTCCATGCGGGGCATGTTGAGGTCCAGGAGGATAAGGCCGGGGCGGGGGGCGGCGCCGTTGCCGGCGTACTTGCCGCGCCGGTGGAGGTAATCCATCAACTCTTCGCCGTCCTCGACCCACATGATGGCGTTGGCGAGGCGGTTTTGTTTGAGCGCCCGGACGGTCAGCAGGCGGTCGTCGGGGTCGTCTTCGGCCAGCAGGATGACCAGGGTATCGTTGGATTCCATCAGGCGGGTTCGTCCTCTGCTTGGTGGTTCGGCTGGTGCACGGGCAGCGTCACGATGAACGTAGTGCCTTCGCCGGGGCGGCTGCGGGCGGTGATGCGGCCCTGGTGGCGCTCGGCGATGCGGCGGCAGATGGCCAGGCCCATACCGGTGCCGGCGTAGGTGCTCCGGCTGTGGAGCCGCTGGAAGGGCGTGAAGATGCGGTCGAGGTATTTCTCGTCGAAGCCGATGCCGTTGTCGCGGATGACGAGGCGGCAGACGGCGCGGGCCTCCTCGCCGTCGGCGTCGTCTTCGAGCGAAGCCTGCAACGCCACGACCGGGCGTACGCCGGGGCGGTGGAACTTGAGGGCGTTGGCGATGAAGTTCTGCAAGAGCTGTCGCATCTGCGTGGGGTCGGCGTCGATGGCCGGCAGCGGGCCGACCTCGACGCGGCCGTCGACTTCCGAGATTTGCACCTCCAGGTCCGAGAGCACGTCGGCGGCGACTTCGTTGAGATCGACGCGGTCGAAGGGCCGGGCTTTGGTGGTGACGCGCGAATAGGCCAGCAGGTCGGTGATCAGGCGAGACATGCGGGCGGCGGCGTCCTGCATCCGTTCGAGGTAGTAGCGCCCGTTCTCGTCCACCGCGTCGTCGTAATCTTCGCGCATCAGGTCGGCGAAGGCGCGGATCTTGCGGAGGGGTTCTTGCAGGTCGTGCGAGGCCACGTAGGCGAAGTCCTGCAGCTCGCGGTTGCGCTGTTCGAGCTGGGCGTTGATGCGGGCCAGTTCCTGCTCGGCCTGTTTGCGCTCGCTGATGTCGCGCTGGATGCCGACGTAGTGGGTCAGGCTGCCGGCGCGGTCATGGAGCGGGTAGAGGGTCAGTTCGTTCCAGAAGAGCGAGCCGTCTTTGCGGTAGTTGCGCAGCACGACGCGGCACTGCCGCCCGGCCTTGATGGCCTGGCGCATCTGGGCGATGGCCGGTTGCTCGCGGTCGTCGCGTTGGAGGAAGCGGCAGTTGCGGCCCAGGACTTCCTCGACCGGGTAGCCCGTCATGCGTTCGAAGCCGGGGCTGACGTAGACGAGCGGGTTGTCCGGCTCTTTGACGTCGCTGATGGTGATGCCGTCGAGGCTGGCCGAGACGGAGGCTTCGAGCAGACGCAGGCGTTCTTCGGCGGCGCGGCGGGCGCTGATGTCGCGCGTGACGGAGATGATTTCGGCCACCTGGCCGGTGTCGGGGTCGAGGATGGAGCGGCCCGTGGTCTCGACCCACACGTAGTCCCCGTTTTTCATGCGGAGGCGGTACTGCGCGGTCACCACGTCGGAGGCTTCGAGCGCGTCTTCGTGGACCTGCTGGATGTGCGCGAAGTCGTCGGGATGGATGAAGTCGTAGCCGGAGTGCCCGACGAGTTCCTCGGGCGCGAAGCCCAGCAGCGTGCGGCAGGCGGGCGAGACGTAGCTGAAGACCCCCTCGGGCGAGGCCCGCACGATCATGTCGGAGGCGTTTTCGGCCAGCAGGCGGTAGCGCTCCTCGCTCTCGCGCAGGATCTCTTCGGCGCGCCTGGCCCCGGTCACGTCGTGGCCCGTGCCGAACATCCGGAGCACGGCGCCGTCGGCGGCGGTCACCACTTCGCCCTCGCCGTGCAGGATGCGCTCTTCGCCGTCGGGCCGGATGATGCGGTGGTAGAAGTCGAACGAGGCGTGGGTCCGGAGCGCCTCGGCCACGATGCCCTCGACCCTGGCGCGGTCTTCGGGGTGCAGCAGGGAGACGTACTTTTCGTACGAGACGCCCTCGCCGGGTTCGAGGCCGTAGATGCGGTAGAGTTCGTCGGACCAGTAGAGGAGGCCGCTCTGCACGTTCCATTCCCAGTAGCCCAGGTGGGCGATTTCCTGGGCGCGTTCGAGCTTGCGTTCGTTTTCGAGCAGGCGGCGGGCGGCCTGCATGCGCTCGACGACCAGGCCGAGTTGCGCGCCGATGTGTTCCATCACCTCCAGCAGCGCCTCGTCGGGTTCGACGGCTTCGGCGGCGAAGAACTCCAGCACGGCCGCCACGCTACGCCCGGCCAGCACGGGGAAGGCAAACCCGGCGCGGACCTTGATGTCGCGGGCGGTCTGCGCGCGCGAAAACGAGGCGTCTTGCAATACGTCGATGATCCAGGCTGGTTTGCCGGTTGCCAGGACCCGCCCCGGCAGGCCCAGGCCCGGCGTGAAGCGCGTGGCCTCGGTCACTTCGCGGAACGTCGCAAAGCGTTCGGGGTCGTCGAGGTGCCAGATGTCGGTGGAGACCAGTTCTACGGCCTCGGCCTCGCCCACGGGCAGGTAGACGTGCCCGACGGGCCAGCCGGTGTAGGCGCAGACGGTATCGACGGCGAACTGCAGGGCTTGCTCCACGGTGGACGCCTCGTGGGCTGCCACGGCCACTTCCTGCAAGAGTTGCACGAGCGCTTTTTCGAGGCGTAGCGCCTCCTCGGTCCGCTTGCGGTCGCTGATGTCGTGCATGGCGACGACGGCGCCGAGGCGGCGGCCTTCGGCGTCGAGCAGGGGTTGGCCGCTGGCGACGATCGTGCGCGGGCGGCCCTCTCTGGGCATGATCTGCATCTCCACGTCACGCACCTGCTCGCCCTGCAGCGCCCGGAACAGCGGCACCTGCCCGGTCTCCATGGGCGTGCCGTCGGCGTTGTAGAGGTTGTAGTGTTCGGCCCACTGCTCCGGGGGCAGCGGCCGTTCGGGCAGGCCGTGGAAGCGGCGCGTGGCGCGGTTGAAGAGCGTCAGGATGCCGCGTTCGTCGCAGGCGACGATGCCCTCCTGGATGTTGTCGAGCACCGCCTGTAAAAACTCGCTCTCGGTGACGAGGTCCTGCCGCACCTGCCTGCCTGCGTTCTCGACCTGATCCAGTTCGATGAAGCGCCCGATGCTCTCGGCCATGAGTTCGAGCGTCTCGTGGTCCTGTGCGTCGAACGGGGTCCGGGGCCGGCGCGAGACGAACAGGAGCACGCCGTAGAGCGCGCCGTGGACCAGCACCGGCGTGCCCAGATAGGCCTGGACCTTCAGCTTCACGTGCGCCGGGTGATCCTGCAAGCCTTCGAGGGCGCCGGCGTCGGCGTAGGAAACGGTGCGACGCTGCTCGACCACCGCCTGGCAGTACATCTCGGTGAGGGGGTAGCTGCGGCTCGCTTCGAAGCCCGGCACGGCTTCGGGGCTTGCCACCTGAAAGACGCACCGCTCGCCCTCGACGCGGCTGATGAGACCCACCTCCATCCCGAAAATCTCGCGGCCCGTGCGCAGGTAATCGTCCAGCAGGTCCTCAAGGCCGCCGTAGGTGCTCGTCGAGAGGCGGTGCAGTTGTTTGAGACGTTCGGTGAAGATCGCCAGGTCGTTGGCCTGCCGGATGCGCTCGGCGTCGAGGCGGCGGCGCTCGGTGCGGTCGTGCGCCACGGCCATCAGCCCGGCCACCTCGCCCGCGCGACGGTACCAGGGGTGGAGTTCCCAGCGGACCCAGAAGCGCGGGCCGTCGCGGCGGGCCAGCCACATCTCGCGGCGTTGCGGGGCCGCCTCGTCGAGGCACCGCCGGCAGAGGTCCTGCCAGGCGTCTTCGGGGTCTTCGAAGAAGTCGAAGTGCGCGGCGCCGGCCAGGTCCTCGCCCGCCAGCCCGAAGTCTTCGGCCCAGCGGCGGCTGACGAGCACGTAGCGGAAGGCCGGGTCGAGGACGGCCACAGCCGCCGGCAGGTGTTCGACGAACAGGCCGAGCGCCTGCTCGCCCGCCGATTCATCGAGCACGGGCGCGTCGCCTCCGGATCGGGGCGTAGCGGATCCTGGCGAGGGTTGCTGATCGGTCATGGCGCGGGTCTGAAACGATCCATCCGGACGATACGCTGCCTCAAGATACCTGCCGCCGCCGCCGAAAGATTCCCCGCCGGGCAGCGGGCGCACCTGGAACGCGAAGGCGCCCGAAAGGTGGCAACGCCGCGCGCCACCGGGCAAGGCACAACCTGATTGTTACAACCGGGGCGTTTCGTGTTCGAACCGGTGCCGGATCTCTTCCAGGCTGTCGCCGCCGTATTTTTCGAGGAAGGCGTTGGCGATGACGAAGGCGACGGTGGCCTCGGCCACGGTGGAAGCAGCGGGCACGCTGGTCACGTCGCTGCGCTCGTAGCGCGTCGGCTGCGCCTGGCCCGTGGCGATGTCGGCGGTTTCGAGGGGCTTAATGAGCGTGGGGATGGGCTTCATGTAGCCGCGCACGATGATGGGCATCCCGTTGGAGATGCCGCCCTCGACGCCCCCGGCGTGGTTGGTGCGCCTCCGGAACACGTCGCCGTCGCGAAAGATAGGATCGTGCACCTGCGAGCCGGGCAGCGCCGCCGCCGCCACGCCGTCGCCCACTTCGACGGCTTTCTGGGCCTGGATCGAGAGGATGGCCTGAGCCAACTGGCCGTCGAGGCGGCGATCCCAGT
>JBFGTT010000304.1:0-5172 GCA_041565995.1 Rhodothermales bacterium | reverse complement strand
TCTCGCGCGACCACACCCTGCACATCGACCGCTCCGGCCTGGTGACCATCACCGGCGGCAAGTGGACCACCTACCGCAAGATGGCCGAAGACACCATCGACAGCGCCGCCGTCGTGGCGCAGCTGGAGGAACGCCCCTCGGTGACGAAGGACCTGCGCCTGCACGGTTGGCACGACGACGCGGCCTCGCTGGGCGCCCTGGCCGTCTACGGCGCCGACGCCCCCGCCGTCGGCGCCGTGCTCGCCGAGCAGCCGGGCTGGGATCAGCCGTTGCACCCGAAGCTGCCCTACCGTCGGGGCGAGGCGGTGTGGGCCGCCCGCCGCGAGATGGCCCGCACGGTCGAGGACGTGCTGGCCCGGCGCACGCGGGCGCTCCTGCTCGACGCGCGCGCCAGCATCGAGGCGGCGCCCATCGTCGCGGCGCTGCTGGCGCAAGAACTGGGGCGGGACGCCGCCTGGGAAAAAGCGCAGGTGGCCGCCTTCGAGACCCTCGCCGCCGGCTACCTGCTGGCCTGAGGAAAGGATGAGAGGACGTATGGACGAGAGGACGAAGAATCTTTCTCCTTTTCGTCCACACGTCCTCTCGTCCACCCCGTCTTACCGGGCGGGCGCTTTCGCGAGGGCGCCGAGGAGGTGCCGGATGACTGCTTCGAGCTCCCTGGTGGTGAAGGGCTTGCTCAGGTAGCCGTCGAAGCCGGCTTCGAGGAAGCGTTCGCGGTCTTCGAGCAGCGCGTAGGCCGTCATGGCCACGACCGGCACGGCGGCGTAGCCCGGCAGGGCGCGCAGGGCCGTTAGCACGTCCACCCCCGTGCGGTCGGCGCCCAGATTGATGTCCAGCAGCACCAGGTCGAAGGGCGCTTGGCGGGCCAGGCGCAGGGCGCCCTGCTCGTTCTTGGTAGTTGCCACGTTGTAGGCGTCGCCGAGCATGTGCTGCAGGAGCAACTCGATCTCCGGGTTGTCCTCGACGACCAGGACGCGGGGCCGGTGAGGGGCCGCCCTGCCGTTCAGCGCCGGGCCGGCCGGGGAGGCGGCCTGCGCCTCGACGGCCAGCGGGAACGAGACCTCGAAGTGGCTGCCCTCGTGCTTGCGGCTGCGCACGGCAATCTCGCCGCCCATCAGCGTCACGATGCGCCGGGTGATGGACAGCCCCAGCCCTGCTCCGACGTGCGACCGCGTGATGCCCGTGCTCTCCTGCTTGAAGGCCTCGAAAAGGTAGGGCTGGAACGACTCGCAGATGCCCACGCCCGTGTCGGCCACGCAGATCTTGAACCGCTCGGCCTCGGCGCAGACGCAGACGTTGACGCGGCCCTCCTCGGTGAACTTGATGGCATTGTCGATCAGGTGATGGACGATGCGGTCGAGGCAGGTGCGGTCGAGGTAGGCGCGCACGTCGGCGGCGGCGGTGAAATCGAGGTGCACCCCTTTCTCGCGCGCCAGCGACTGCGCCCCGGCTACCTTCTCCCGCACCGCCTCCGCTACGCTGAGCCACTCGCGGTCGAGCCTGAGGCTGCCGGCCTCCAGCATCGAGAGGTCGAGCACGGCGTTGAGCGTGTTGAGCAGGCGTTTGCCGCTTTGCTCGATCAGTTCGACGAGTTCCTTCTGATGCGGGGCAGCCTCCTGGGCCAGGATGCCCGAAAACCCGATGATGGCCGTCAGCGGGGTGCGGATTTCGTGGCTCATGTTGTTGAGGAAAGCCGACTTGAGCCGGCTCATCTCTTCGGCTTGCTCTTTGGCCTCGATCAACGCCTGCTCGGAGCGCTTGTGCATCGTCACGTCGCGCGTGACCGCCAGCAGGGCCGTCACCTGGCCCTGGGCGTCGCGCAGGGGCACCGCGTGCGTCTCCATCCAGCGCCGCGTGCCCCGGAGGCCCTCGATCTCGAATTCGAGCGTGCCCGCCTCGCCCCGGAAGACGCGCGCGACGAGGTCCTGATGCGCCGCGCGGTAGGGCGGCAGGATCAGGTCGTAGACGCTGCGGCCGCGTACGGCTTCCAGGCTTTCGGCTTCGATCATCGCCAGGCCCGCCGGGTTCATGTCGAGCAGCGTGCCGTCGGCGGCGAGCCGCTTGACGCACTCCGGCTCGGAATCCAGGATGGTGCGCAGGTGTTCTTCGCGGGCGCGCAGTTGTTCTTCGAAGTCTTTGCGCTCGGTGATGTCGCGCACGTGCAGCAGCACGGCGGGCTGCCCGGCGTAGCTGATGCGGCTGACGCGGATCTCGACGGGCACGGCCCGGCCCTCCACCGTCCAGCTATAGCCTTCGACGTGCTGGAGGCGGCCCTCGACGAGGCGGGCGAAGTCTTTCATGGCGCGCTCGCGCCGATCGGGAGGCACCAGTTCCCGCACGTTCAGCCCCACCAGGTCCTCGCGTCGTACGTGGTGGAGCCTGCAGGCCGCCGGGTTGACGTCGAGCACGTTGCCTTCGAGGTCCTCGACGAAGATGGGGTCGGGCGAGTTTTCGAAGAGCGTGCGGAAGCGGCGTTCGCTCTCGTGCTGCGCCGCTTCGGCCCGTTTGCGCTCGGTCAGGTCGCGCAGGTAGGCGGTGAAGAAGGTACGCCCGCGCACCTGCGCCTCGGTCACGGCGATTTCGACGGGGATCTCGGAGCCGTCGGCGCGCAGGCCCGTCATCTCGATGCGGCGGCCCAGGATACGGGGGTCGCCACCGGCCAGGTAGCGCCGCATCCCGTGCCGGTGGGCCTTACGCAGGCGCGGCGGCACGAGGTATTCGATGATGGAGCGGCCCAGGATCTCTTCGCGGCGGTAGCCGAAGATTTTTTCCGCCGCCGGGTTGAATTCGAGCGTGCGGGCCTCCTCGTCGATCATGACGATGGCGTCGAGGGCGGAGGCCAGGATGGCGTCTTTGCGACATTCGGGCGACGGGTCGAAGGCTGTTTCCGTGGAGGCGCGGCGTCGATCTTTGCCCGTGTGCACGTCCTCCGTTTCGCGCTCGGCCTCGCGACACCGCCTGCGCGCATGATCCGGCTCATCGAAGCGTTGCGCCTCTGGTCGATCCCACTGATTCATCGGGCGGCCTACTACCTCCAGGTTTCGCAGGGTCGGTGCCGGGGCGGCGACGCGTGGCCCGCGTCCCGGTCGAGGGGTTCGAGAAGGAGATGGTCGCGCGCCTCCAGGCGGCCGGGTGCCCACGCCGGCGCAGGAGGGGCGCGCCACCGCGCTATCGGTGTTGGTTTTCTAGCGAAGCCAGGGTGTTGGTTTCGGGATGCGTCATCGAGGCGGCTTCCAGGAGCCGTTGCATCTGCCGGGCGGCCTCGTAGAGCCAGTCGAAGCGGCTCAGGGGCGCTCCGGCAAAGCGCTGGATTTCGTCGGGGGTGGCCCGGACGGCGCCGCCGTGCCAGGCAAAGGCGTGCGCCAGGTCTTCCGAGAGGTTCCACCAGGCGCCGCCGTGCCAGAGGTACACCGCCAGGCGCGGCGTGGCCAGCAGGCGTTCCTGCGCGGCGCGCTGCAGGCCGACGAACCGCTCGGCAAGCTCTGCCGCCGAGTGCGCCTCAACGTCGGCCAGTTCTATGGGTCCGTCGGCCAGACGTAGCCGGACGGACGGCGGGTTGCGTCTCATACGTGGATACGCGGCGGGGCGGTCGTCCGCAGCCGTGCCTTCTGCATCGGGCACGACAGGCGGCGTTTCGGCTTGCGGCGTCGGGCGATCGAGGTACTTAGGCGTGTTGTCCACTGCACAGCGTCTCCGCTTCACACGGTACCCACTTCCAATCGCCCGACGCGCACAAAGCCGCTTACCAGGCGTTGCTGCCGATAATATCGTCGGGCGCCGCGTCTTTCAAAATGGGAGGCTTCCCCGTTTGTAGATGGGATTTTTCCCCAGAAAGAAGCCAGGGCTTATCTAAGCCGTCGATGGCGGCAAACGGCGGCTACGACCCGATCCGTTTTCAGGATGAAAACGATAGCCGGGAGCACCCCCTTTTACGACGAGCGCAGCACCCACTCGATGGCGCGCTGGAGCAGTTCGCGCCCGCTGCTCAGGCCCAGCTTCCGCTTGATGTGCTCGACGTGCGACTCGATGGTCTTCACGCTCAGCATCAGCTTGTCGGCGATGTGCTGGTGCGTCATCCCTTCGCCGATCATCTGGAAGACCTGCAACTCGCGGTCGCTGAGGCTGTCGATGGAGGAGGCCCCGGCGCGCCGGCCCGCCATGCTCTGCAAGATCCCGGCAGAGACTTTCTCGCTGACGTAGACGACGCCTTCGAGCACCGACCAGATGGCGCTGATGACCTTCTTGGGCGCCTCCTGCTTCATGATATAGCCCGAGGCGCCGGCCCGCAGCACCCGCTCGGCGTAGACCTCCTCGCTGTACATCGAGAGCACCAGCACCGGCAGATGCTCCCAGCGCCGCTTGAGGTCCAGGATGAGATCGAAGCCGCTCGACTGCTTCAACGACAGGTCCAGCACGACGAGGTCCGGGCGGGTCGTTTCGATGAGCGCCAGTGCCTCCGGGGCATCCTCGGCCTCGCCGCAGACCGTCAGCCCCGGCTCCTTCTCGATCAGGCGCCGGACGCCCTGCCGCACTATCGGATGATCGTCGACGAGCAATACCTTCGCGGGCATACCTGAAGGCCCTCAGACGGGTTGGTGGACGGACGTGGGAACGAAACGGCACGTGACCACGGTGCCGCCGCCGGGCGCCGGGCGCACCTCGAAGGCACCGCCGATCATACGCGCCCGGTACTGCATGATGCGCAGGCCCATGCCCGCCTGCCGGCGGTCTTCGGGCGGCAGCCCGCTGCCGTCGTCGCGCACGCTCAGCGTGACGTGCTCGCCGCGCTGCGTCAGCGCCACCTCGATGCGCGAGGCCCCCGCGTGCTTGAGGGCGTTCGTGACCGCCTCCTGCGCAATGCGGTACACCTGCGCCGCGACGGCCTGATCCTCGACGTGGACGGGATGCGCGTACGTGAAATCGCACGGGACGCCGTAGATCTTTTCCACCCGCAGCGCCAGCTCGCGCAGGGCCGAGGCCAGGCCCTGCTGCTCGACGCCGACCGGGTTCAACCCCCGCGCCAGCGCCCGCGTCTGCACGATGGCCTGCTCGACCATCTGCCCGATCTCGGCCGTGTCGGCCACGTTGGGCGCGGCGGCCCGGCGCAGGTCGCCTTCGAGTTCGGCCACGCGGAAGCCGATGCCGGTGAGCAACTGCCCCAGCTCGTCGTGC